>DAOUTQ010000221.1 GCA_030668615.1 Bacteroidales bacterium
AAAATGAAGTTTAAAGTAAAAAGTGAACTGTGTCGTGGATGTGGCGTTTGTGAAGCTGTGTGTCCGACAATATATAAAATGAATAATAACCGAATTGCAGAAGTATTAGTTAGTTCTGTATCAAGCGAGTTTAACGATTGTGCTTTACAGGGCGAGGATATTTGTCCCGTACAAGCTATAAGTCATGAGTAATTAAAAACATAATTAATAAAGAATAATATGAAAATGAAATTTGCTATTCCAACATTGAATAATCAACTAACTGCGCATTTTGGACATTGTGAAAAATTTGCTATTGTGGAAGTTGAAGAAGATAAAGTTATAAATGAGGAATTTATTGTTCCTCCTGTTCATCAGCCGGGAGTATATCCAAAATTTTTAGCCGATCAGGGAGTAAATGTAATTATTGCAGGCGGTATGGGACAAAAAGCACAGGATCTTTTTGCTCAAAATAATATAGAAGTTCATATGGGTGTTCAAGATGGATCTCCATCTGAGTTAGTTATGCATTATATGAATAATCAGCTGCAAACAGGTCAGAATTTGTGTGATCATTAAAGTAAAATAGTAAAAATGAAAATTGCTATCGCAAGCGGAAAAGGCGGTACAGGTAAGACAACATTGTCGACAAATCTTACAGCACTTTTTTCCGAAACAGAAAAAATCATTTTAGCTGATTTAGATGTTGAAGAACCTAATTCTGGTTTATTTATTAATGGTGAACTTATACAAGAAGAAATAAAGTACAAAACTATTCCTGAATGGAATGAAAGTACATGTACTTTATGTGGCGAATGTCAGAAGAATTGTAATTTTCATGCTGTTATTCAGTTAGGTCCTCAAATATTGGTGTTTCCAGAATTATGTCATAGCTGTTATGCTTGTTCTGAACTTTGTCCTACAGATTCTTTACCAATGATAAAACAAAGAATGGGGCAGTTAAAACAATTTAAAAAAGACAATATAACATTTGTTGAAAGTAGATTGGATATAGGTCAGGAGCAAGCAGTGCCTCTAATCGGACAAACTATTGAATATATTGAAAATAATTTCTCGGAAGATATAGTAAGAATATTCGATTCTCCTCCGGGAACTTCTTGCCCAGTAATTGAAGCAACTAAAGATGTTGATTTTGTAATTCTTATTACAGAACCTACTCCGTTTGGATTACATGATCTGAAATTGGCTGTAGAAACAATGAAAGAATTAAAAAATGATTTTGGAGTTGTAATTAATCGTTATGGTATTGGGAATAATAATGTTGTTGAGTATTGTGATGAAGAAAATATTCCAATTCTTGCAAAAATACCTAATAGCAGAAAGGTGGCTGAACTATATTCAAAAGGAGAATTAGTTTATAAAGAGATACCTGAGGTTAAAAAGGAGCTTCAAAATATAAAGAATTACATTTTACATCTTAAAAATTAATAATATAGGATGAAGGAAATTGTTGTTATCTCTGGAAAAGGAGGAACAGGAAAAACATCTGTTACAGCATCCTTGGCAGTTTTAGCGGGGAATAGTGCAGTTATTGCGGATTGCGATGTTGATGCTGCTGATATGCATTTGTTAATGAAACCTACAATTGAAAAATCAGAGAACTTTTTTAGTGGTGTAATTGCTAAAATTGATGAAGATAAATGTACTAACTGTGGGATGTGTGCTGATGTTTGCCGTTTTAATGCTATTCCTGTAATAAACAATCAACATACAATTAGCTCGCTAAATTGTGAAGGCTGTGGTTATTGCGAAAAGGTATGCCCGGTTGAAGCTATAAGTATGCCTGAGCAAAATGTGGGAGATTGGTATATATCAAAAACTAAAATTGAAAATACACTGGTTCATGCAAAACTGGGAATTGGAGCTGAAAACTCAGGAAAACTGGTTGCCAAAGTTAAAAATGAGGCTAAGCGTTTAGCTGAAGAAAATAATAAAGATTATATCATAGTTGACGGATCTCCGGGGATAGGTTGTCCGGTTGTTTCATCACTCTCAGGTGCAAATTTTGTAGTGTTGGTTACAGAACCTTCATTGTCGGGTTTACACGATTTAAAACGGGTTTACGAGCTGGTTAAAAAGTTTAATTTAAAAGCCGGTTGTATTATAAACAAATATGATATTAATAAAGATGTAACAAAGGATATTATTCAGTTTCTTAACGATGAGTCAGTTGAGCATATTGCTAATTTACCTTATAATGAGAATTTTACTAAAGCAATGACATTTGGTAAAACTATTGTTGAATATGATCAGGGTGAATTAAAAGATTTAATCGTTAGTTGTTGGGAAGATATAAAAATATTAGCGAATGCAAATTGAGAAAATATGAAAAGGGAAACGTGAGAAAAGAATAACTTTTAGCTAATATCCAAAAGCTTTTTAAATAAGAACAGAAATAAAAGTGTAAGTAAAGATTTAGAATATTAATACAACATAAAATAGAAAAAAATGAAAATAGCATTTACAACAAAAGGAACAGAATGGAATTCAGAAATGGATCCTCGATTTGGAAGAACCGAATTTATTTTGGTTTATGATGATGAAAAAGATGAGTTTGAATCTTTTGATAATCGAGAAATAGAAAATGAAGCACATGGGGCTGGACCAAAAACATCTCAAAAACTATTTGAAATGGTAGCTCAGGTATTAATTACAGTAAATGGACCTGGTGGAAATGCTGCAACTGTTTTAGAAAAAGCAGGAGTTAAATCATTTATTGGTGCAGGACAAATGTCTGTAAAAGAAGCTTACGAAGCATATAAAAATAATAGTTTAAAAGGATTTTAGTGATGAACCATCCAAGCACTAATGTGGCTTCAATGATGTGGTTGTAACATGGATGTTCCATCGTTATTGAAAAGTTAAAATATAAAAATAGTCATATAATTAATTAGCTGTATGGCAGTTGAATAATAAAAATATAGAAGAGATGAAGAATTACGATGTAATAATTATTGGAGGCGGTCCTGCAGGAATAATAACAGGTGTAACAGCAAAAAAACAAAATCCTGAGAAATCAATATTAATGTTTAAAGAAGAAGAAAAGGGGTTAGTTCCGTGTGGTATTCCTTATGTTTTTCATAAACTAGATGGTGTTGATAAAAATGTTATGGGACCAAAACCATTTGTTGATCTTGGAGGAGAGGTTGTTACTGATAAAGTAGTTGATGTTAATTTAGAAAACAAATCGGTAAAAACTGATTCCGGACAAGAATTTGCTTGTGAAAAACTTGTTTTTGCAACAGGATCAAAAGTTTTTATTCCCGATTTTATTCCGGGACACGATTTGAATAATGTATTTTATATCAAGAAAAGTTTTAACTATATCAAACAAATATTTGAAGAATTAAAACCTAAGAAAGATATTGTAGTTATTGGTGGTGGATTCATTGGTGCCGAAGTAGCTGAACAGTTAGCATTAAATCCGGGTAAAAAAATTACTTTAATTGAAAGTGAAGAGTTTTGTTTTTCAAAAGCTTTTTCGAAAGAGCTTAGTAAAATAGCTACAGAAACACTTTCAAAAACTGATGTTAATGTAAGAACTTCAGTTCGAGTTGAAAAGGTAATTGGTAATGATGGAAATGTTTCTTCCGTTTTACTTTCTACAG
>DAOUTQ010000179.1 GCA_030668615.1 Bacteroidales bacterium
AATCTTCAATTTCAGCATCAACAATTGGAGAAACTCTATTATTAATTTTATCAACTTTTTCTTGGTCAATATCTAAAGCCACTACTTCATGCTTTTGAGATAGTAATACAGCATTAGATAAACCTACATATCCTGTTCCTGCTACTGCTATTTTCATACTAAATGTATTTTAATTATAAGAAATCAAATTATAAAAAAGTTTACGAACTTAATGAGAATTTTTTTTATACTAAATTATTTCTGCATTTTTTAACATAAATTTAGAACTTTAAAATATTTACAAAAGTAATAAAACTTAAGAAGCATAAATTTATTAATTTATTTTTAGGTGAGGATAAATGAAAAATAGGATATTACTAATAGATGACGATATAAT
Source organism: Bacteroidales bacterium (assembly GCA_030668615.1). Classification (GTDB taxonomy): domain Bacteria; phylum Bacteroidota; class Bacteroidia; order Bacteroidales; family UBA12077; genus UBA12077. The sequence continues at coordinate 377 of DAOUTQ010000179.1, forward strand.
TTACAGAAAGATAATTCAAAAACTTTTATGTTCACAATACAAGCTTTTTTTAGCCCAAGATTCTACAGAAGCTTTATCATTTATTGATAATGGAGATATGCCTGACCTTGTTATTGCAGATCTTAATATGCCAGGAATAGAAGGGGCGGAATTAATAGAAATTATAAGACAAAAACTAAATATTAAAATACCAATAATTGTAATTTCAGGAATGGATCATGATTATCTTAAAAAAGAGTTGTTTCAGATAGGAATATCTGAATTTTTATTAAAACCAGTTGATAGAATTATGCTAAAAGAAAAAATAGCAGATTTGATTGATTAATATAGATATTATTGATTTTTTCAAATAAAGACATACATTTATTGTAAATAATTTACTTATTTGATTAATATGTGGTTTTTTTAGTATCTTTATTTTTAAATAATTAAATAAAAATTATACTTTTGCACACTGATTAAAACTATAAATATTGTCTAACTTATTAAAAAGTAATTAATTTAATTAAATGGTTGAAAAAGAAGTTAATGAATCTGTTGAGCAAAACGAGAATGTTGAGCAGAAGGAAAATGTGAAGGTTGAAGAAACTGTAAAGGTTGAAGAAACTGTAAAAGTTGAAGAAACTGAGAAGGTTGAAAAAACTACTAAAGTAGAAAAAAAACCTGCTCGTCCTGCAAAAGGAGGAGTTAAAAAAGCAGAAAGATCTGTAGTTGAATTTGCCACTCCAAGTGATGAATTTGATTGGGATAACATTTCAAATGAAAAAGAAATTTCTTTACACAAAGAAAGAGAAGAATTTGAGAAAATGTATGATGAAACACTTTCTACAATTACTGAAAATGAAGTAATTGACGGTAGTGTTGTATCAATGAACAAACGCGAAGTTGTAATCAACATTGGTTACAAATCAGAAGGCGTTGTTAGTTTAAATGAATTCCGCTACAATACAGAGTTAAAACCTGGTGATAAAGTAGAGGTTTATGTAGAAAGTCAAGAAGACAAAGATGGTCAGTTAGTACTTTCACACAAAAAAGCAAGAGCATTACGTTCATGGGATCGTGTAAACGAAGCTCTTGAAAAAGACGAAATTATTAAAGGTTTCATTAAATGTCGTACTAAAGGTGGTATGATCGTTGACGTATTCGGAATTGAGGCATTCTTGCCTGGTTCACAGATCGACGTTAAACCTATTCGTGATTACGATATTTATGTTGAAAAAACTATGGAATTCAAGGTTGTGAAAATCAATCATGAATTCAAAAACGTTGTTGTTTCTCATAAAGCTCTTATTGAAGCAGAACTTGAGCAACAAAAGAAAGAAATTATTGCTAAATTAGAAAAAGGTCAGGTTCTTGAAGGAACTGTTAAAAATATCACTTCTTACGGTGTATTTATTGATCTTGGCGGTGTTGATGGATTAATTCACATAACTGATTTATCATGGGGTAGAGTAAATCATCCTGAAGAAATCGTTGAATTAGACCAGAAATTAAATGTTGTAATTCTTGACTTTGATGATGATAAGAAACGAATTGCACTTGGATTAAAACAATTAACTCCTCATCCATGGGATTCTTTAGATAAAGAACTTAAAGTTGGTGATAATGTTAAAGGTAGAGTTGTTGTTTTAGCTGATTACGGCGCATTTATTGAAATTCAACCAGGAGTTGAAGGTTTAATTCATGTTTCTGAAATGTCATGGTCTCAGCATTTAAGAAGTGCTCAGGAATTCTTACAAGTAAATGACGAAGTTAAAGCACAAATTCTTACTCTTGATAGAGAAGAAAGGAAAATGTCTTTAGGTATTAAACAATTAAAGACTGATCCATGGAGTAATGTTGATGATAAGTATGCAGTTGGAACAAAACATTCTGCAACTGTTAGAAACTTTACAAATTTCGGCGTATTTGTTGAGATTGAAGAAGGTGTTGATGGATTAATTCATATTTCTGATCTTTCTTGGACAAAGAAAATCAAGCATCCAGCTGAATTTACTGCAATTGGAGAAAAAGTTGATGTAGTTGTTCTTGAAATTGATAAAGAAAACAGAAGATTAAGCTTAGGACATAAGCAATTAGAAGAAAATCCATGGGATGTATTCGAAACTGTATTTACAGCCGGATCAATTCATGAAGGTACTGTTGTTAATATTTTTGACAAAGGTGCAGTAATTGCTTTACCATATGGTGTTGAAGGTTTTGTTACTCCTAAACATCTTGTTAAAGAAGACGGAAGTGCAGCAAAAATTGAAGAAAAAATGGATTTCAAAGTAATTGAGTTCTCTAAATCTTCAAAAAAGATTATCTTGTCGCACAGTAGAGTTTTCGAAGACGAGAACAAAGGTGCAGAGATAGCTGAAAGAAAACAAAAAGCTGCTACAAAAAATAAAGCTGTTAAGAAGATTAAATCAAATCTTGAAAAAACAACTTTAGGTGACATTTCAGAATTAGCATCGCTTAAGAACGAGATGGAACAAGAGCAGAAAAAAGAGATAGCTGTTAAGAAGGCAGAAATGGACGCTAAAGAAGAAGCGAAAAAGGAGCCTAAAGCAGCAGCTAAACCAAAAGCTAAAAAAGAGGAAGTAGCTGAAGTAAAAGAGAAGAAAGCAGCTAAACCAAAAGCTAAAAAAGAAGAAGCTGTAGAAGAGAAGAAAGAAGCGAAACCTAAAGCTAAAAAGGAAAAGAAAGCTGAAAAGGATACTGAAGAAAAATCAGCTGAATAGTTCTTTTAATTTAAAACAAATTACAATGGAATTTAAGATTGAAAAACTAGAAAAGTACACTTTAATTCAGGTAATGGAAGAAAAACTTGACACTAATGTTGCGCCAAGTTTGAAATCTGAATTGGTTTTAATTTCTGGTAAAGGAGAAAAAAACATTATACTTGATTTAAGTAATTGCAGATATTGCGATTCATCAGGATTAAGTGCTATTCTTGTTGCCAATCGCCTTTGTAAAAATGCAAATGGAACGTTTGTTTTAACAGGATTGAATGATGCTGTTGACAGACTAATTACCATATCGCAGTTGGATACAGTGTTGAATATTGCTTATTCAACAGAAGAAGCTGTTGATATTGTTAGCAATGAAGAAGAAGGTCGTGATAGTAATGGTAAGTAAACCGTAATTATAATTGACTTTTGAATTAACAATATTAGGAAGTAGTTCAGCTGTTCCAACGTCGAAAAGAAATCTAACCGCTCATGTGCTAAATGTACATGAGCGGTTTTTTTTAATCGACTGTGGCGAGGGAACTCAGCTTCAGATACGAAGAAATAAAATTCGATTTGGCAAAATAGATCATATATTTATTAGTCATCTTCATGGTGATCATATTTTTGGTTTATTCGGACTTTTATCTACATTTAATTTACTTAACAGAGAAAAGGATTTACATATATATGCGCATCCAAACCTCGAAGAGATTTTAAATCAACACCTTGATTATTTTGAAAAGTCAATGTCATATAAAATTGTTTATCATCACTTAAATCCAAAAGTAAATACGATAATTTTCGAAGATGAAAGATTAATAGTAGAAACTATTCCATTGAAACACAGAGTCCCTACTTGTGGATTTTTATTTAGAGAATCTCCGCACTTAAGAAACCTAAAAAAAGATGTTGTTAAAGATTATAAGATTCCGATAAGTAAAATCCGCGGTATTCAGGAAGGAGAAGATCTAGTTAAAGACGATGGAGAGGTAATTTTAAACTCTAAATTGTCTTTGCCTCCGTATAAAACTCGCTCATACGCATACTGCACTGATACAATGTATTCAGAGAAAATAGTGCCGATAATCAAAAATGTTGACTTGCTTTTTCATGAGGCAACATTAGCAAAAAATATGAAGAAACAAGCAAAACAAACTTCTCATTCCACTTCACACGATGCAGCTTCCATAGCAAAAATGGCAAATGTGAAAAAGCTAATAATCGGACATTTTTCAGCCAGATATAAAGATGTTGAGCCATTGGTAGCTGAAGCACGAAGTATTTTTCCTGAAACATATTCGGCTGAAGATGGCGAAAAGCATTCTGTTGAATTAACAAGAGAAGTATAAAAAACGTAATTTTGAAACTGAAAATTAACTAATACTTAAACTATAGATATGAAAAAGATTATATTATTTTTATTTGTTTCTGTTCTTGCAATAAGTGCATTTGCACAGAAAAAGGATAAAGCTGTTTTTGAAGAATACAAAGCAGGATTTTATCAGAACTTTATTTTAAAAGATGTTTCTGCGGTAGAAGAAAAACTTAATCCTGAGAAAAAGGAAAAAAAGTTTATGATGGATCACTCCGGTTTAAATCTTCCTAACAAAGTTGATTTATATAAAAGAGAATGGGCTAATCCTGTTATTTCACAAGGTAATGCTGGTTCATGTTGGGCATACTCAACAGTATCAATGTATGAGTCTGAAGTAAAACGACTTCAGAATAAAGAAGTGAAACTATCTGAGATTTATATTGTTTACTGGGAATATGTCGAAAAAGCAAGAAGATTTGTTGAGCAGAGAGGCGAATCGTTATTTGATCAGGGCTCTGAAGGAAATGCAGTTGCTCGTATATTTAAACAATATGGGATTGTTCCTATTGATGTTTATAGTGGATTAATAAACGGAAGAATGTATCATTCACACGATGCTATGTATGACGAAATGATTGGATATTTAAATTCAGTTAAGGATAATAATGCATGGAATGAAGAGCTTGTACTGGAAACAATCATAAGTATTATGAATCATCATATTGGTACACCTCCAACTGAGTTTGTTGTTGATGGTAAAAATTATACTCCAAAATCATATTTGAATGATTATCTGAAGATTAAACCAGACGATTACATAGAAATTCTTTCATACAAACAAGAACCATACTGGAAACAAGTTGAATATAAAGTACCGGATAACTGGTGGCATAACGCAGATTATTATAATATTCCACTTGATATGTATATGGATGTTATTAAAAAATCCATTAGAGAAGGTTATACAATTAGTATTGGTGGAGATGTTTCTGAGTCTGGATTTTCAAGGGGAACTCAAGTTGCTTTAGTTCCAACTTATGATATTCCTTCTGAATATATCAACGAGGATTCAAGACAATTTCGTTTTTCAAATGAAACAACAACCGATGATCACGGAATGCATCTTGTTGGATATCTTGAAAAAGATGGCGTAGAGTGGTATTTGATTAAAGATTCAAGTAGTGGCTCCAGAAATAATGATCACGATGTTTATGAGTTCGGTTATTATTTCTTTCATGAAGATTATATAAAACTTAAGATGATGGGATTTACCATTCATAAAGATGCGGTCAAAGATCTGCTGAAAAAATTCAAATAGACATTATAGAAAAGTCTCCTGTTTTGGAGGCTTTTTTTATTTGTATTTGCTACTATTCTTAAAATTAGTTTTATAATATTATCTTTGCAACATTATTAATTCGAAGGTCAAAAACAATAAAAAATGCACGAAAAAATATTAATTTTAGATTTCGGATCGCAATATACACAGCTGATAGCCAGAAGAGTACGCGAGTTAAATATTTACTGTGAAATTCATCCTTTTAATAAATTACCCGAACTTGATAATAGCTTTAAGGGAGTTATTTTGTCGGGTAGTCCATTTTCTGTTAGAGATGAAAATGCTCCGATACCAAACCTGTCAAAAATTAAAAAAGTTTATCCTTTATTAGGAGTATG
>DAOUTQ010000149.1 GCA_030668615.1 Bacteroidales bacterium
ACAATTGTAAAACTTGCAGTAGTGCCTGATTCTGAAGTATTTCCACTTATTGCAGAAACTGAAATTCCTGCAACGTCTCCGTCGTCATTGTTTATAACTGTTACATCATTCGGATTTATAACAGAATAATTTCCATCTGTACTTGTTGCAGTTGCAGTTATTATTGAAAATGTTTGGTTACCGTCTTGAATATCGTCATCAACTCCTGTTACTGTAACTGTTTGTGGTGTATCCCAATCTCCAGGTGTAAATGTTACACTTGCAGGAGATACGGTTCCTTCTCCAGTATCATCAGAACTTAAACCAATTATTACATTTGCTGTAGGTTCACTATCCAGTACAATTGTAAACGTTGCTGTAGTTCCTGTTTCTGAGGTATTTCCACTTATTGCAGAAACTGAAATTCCTGCAGCGTCTCCATCGTCATTGTTTATAACTGTTACATCATTCGGATTTATAACAGAATAATTTCCGTCTGTACTTGTTGCAGTAGCAGTTATTATTGAAAATGTTTGATTACCGTCTTGAATATCATCATCTACACCAGTTACAGTAACTGTTTGAGGTGTATTCCAATTTCCTGAATTAAATTCAACACTAATTGGTAATACAGTACCTTCACCAGTATCATTAGAACTTAATCCAATTATTACATTTGCTGTTGGTTCACTATCCAATACAATTGTAAACGTTGCTGTAGTTCCTGTTTCTGAAGTATTTCCACTTATTGCAGAAACTGAAATTCCTGCAACATCATCGTCATCGTTTGTAACAGGTATATCAGCTACAAGCATTCCTGCATAATCTGTATCTAAACTAATAGCATCAGATGTAATAATATTATATGGTTGATTTCCATCAACAATATCATCGTTAACTCCAGTAACTGTAATTGTTTGTGGAACACTCCATGTTCCAGATGTAAAAGTAACTGTTATAGGTAATACAGTACCTTCGCCTGTATCACTAGAACTTAAATCAATATCAACATCATCAGTAGGTTCACAAGTTAAAGCAATCGTAAATGTTGCTGTTCCTCCTGCTTCATTAGTATTTCCAGTAATTGCAGTTATATTAACACCTGCTGCATCGTTATCAATATTAGTTACTGCAACATCTGCTACAATCATTCCTAAATAATTGCCATCAACACTTGTAGCATCCTCTGTTACAATACTATATATTTGGTCTCCATCATTTAAATCATCATTAACTCCAGTAACAGTTATTGTTTGAGGAGTATCCCAGTCACCAGCAGTAAAAGCTACACTTGCTGGAGACACTGTTCCTTCTCCAATATCATCAGAGCTTAAGCCAATTGTTACATTTGCAATAGGTTCTGAATCTAATACAATAGTAAATGTTCCAAAAGTTCCATCTTCTTCTGTATTGTTACTTAATGCTGAAACTGTGATTCCTGCATTATCTCCATCATCTTCGTTTATTACACTTACATCATCCACAACCATTCCTGAATAATTACCATCAATACTTATCGCATTAGCAATAATTACTGTATATGTTTGATTTCCATCTTCAATATCATCATTAATTCCTGTTACAGTAATTGTTTGCTCTGTATACCAGTTTGCAGAATTAAATGTAACACTAACAGGAAAAACTGTTCCCTCACCTGTATCATTTGAACTTAAATCAATTGTAACGTTTGCTGTAGGTTCTGCATCAAGAACAATTGTAAATGTAGCTGTAGTACCATCTTCATTTGTATTTCCGCTTATTGCTGATATTGTTATTCCCGGAACTCGAACAAATACATTTGTATTTGTATTATTTTCTAATTCGCAATTTCCATTTTCTGCTTTAACAATTATAATATTGTTACCAACACTTAACTCTGTGCCATCAATCGTAATATCTAAATTTGCACCTAATCCATTATTTGTTCCAACTAAAGTTGTTCCTATATATGCATTATAAGTAACTCCATTTTCGGCGTTTACAACTGTAATAGTCGCATCATTTCCACTTGTAACCGTATCATTTATAAGAGTTAAGTCTGTTGCTGGAGCAGGAATAACTGAAATAGAAAAGTCAGGAGAAGTATTGTTACATCCTTCTTTTGTTACTTCTAATGAATAATTAGATGCAACATCAGTTATATCAGCATCATAAATATTAAGAACTTTACTTGTTCCAATTTCAACAGCTCCTTTTTTCCATGAATAAAGAGTTGCAACAGTTTCATCTGCGCTAAGTGAAATATCTTCGCCAATACAAACTTCAGTATCACCTGTATAAGTTGTTAATGGTGCTATTGCCACATTAATGTCTCTTGTTGCAAAACATCCCTCTTTTTCAACAGTAAGGGTATATATTCCTGTTTCTGCAATTGAAAAAGGATCAATTGTAAGATCTCTTGTTGTACTTATTGTACTTGCTCCAAATTCCCATAAGTATGAATCGGCACCAAACTCTACGGCTGTTAATTCCAAAGGATTCCCATCACAAACAGTTGTGTCTCCTGTAAAGTTTATTGACGGTCCAACATATAGTGTAAACTCTTCAATAACTTCAGTTAATCCATCATCAACCATTATATAAATTATAGAAAATCCTGAAGTATTTGATTTTGGAGTAACAGTTATTGTACGATTAGCACCAGAACCACCCAAAGTAATGTTTCCATTTGGAACAACACTTGGATCATGAGAAAAAGCAATAACATTTAAATCTGCTTCAGCCGTTTCTGCATCACTAACAGTAAATAGTAAATCAACAAGGCTTGTGTTTGTACAAATTGAAGTATCTTCAATTGCTGATAAAGTTGGATCTGTATTAACAATTAAGAATACTGAATCCTTATTTAATGACCAGAATAATCCATTCGTTGCTTTCCATTCAAAAGAAGTAATTCCATACCATCCGTTATTGGGTGTAAAGCTCAATAAATCTAAATCATAATTTGCTATTGAATCATTAACCGCTACAGGGTTTGTATCTAAATATAAAGTCCCGTTTGATGGTAATGATAATATTGCTATGCTATCTAAATCATTTTTGTAAGCATCAAAATATCTATCTGTAAAATCTGTTTCAACAAAACTTATATCTGTATTTAACGGACCATACTTATATATGTTTCCTACATAAGGAGCATAACCATTAACACATTTTGTTGCACTTTGCGATACTTTGAAGTTGATCTCAGGTACTCCCAGATCAATGGCGTTAAACCATGAGTTCATTGTAGCAAGATTTCCATTGTGCTGAACAAGTTCCTTTGCAGAGTCAAAAACCCAAACGCGTGGTATATGATTATCTATCGTTAACTGAGACTGGCTTGTTTCAGTCATAGATCCTCCTGAGTCGCCCCAGTCAGTAATCTGAGTATCATCCCAGTACAGGGTTGGTCCAAGCTTATTAAACGGACGAATTGAAGATGTAGAAATACCACTTAAAGATTCAACATCATATAAAGGGAAATTTGCTGGTCCTCTTCCAAGAAATGTTGCTGAAGCAGTAATTGGACCATTTGGAACCGGATCACCATTATCATCACGTAAATTCCATAAAACATAATTCAGTCGCTTTCCCAAATCAAGATATAACACTCTGTCTTTTCCTCCATTGGCAGAATAACCACCACCATCAATATCTAGTAAAATTGCGGCAAAACCATCAACATTAGTTTCAATTTTAAAAAGAGTTATATCGGAATAAGGACATGTTATTGCATTTTTTTCAAGATCAATAGTATCAATTGATATATCTAATAATTGAGGATTTCTATTATAATCATAGTCGTATATTAAAGTTCCTTCTATCCATACTTTTAAAATAGGTGGAGGAAGAGTTGTATTAGTCCACACAGACCTGTCCGGATCATTAAGAAATATTCTATATTCTGAAATATCTGATGAACTTGTATAATCGCCATCCTGACTCTGAGCTTTTTCAATATATGTTAACGCAGTTGAATTTTGCACACCATATGAATTTGACACAAAACTAAAAGAGAAAGGTTTCATTTCATACTGTACTTTGTTAACAAACTCGTCGGCAGTAAATACAAAAAATTCTGCTTTTACAGGATATACATTAAAGCTTGTATTGGTAAAGCCCCATCCTTTAGACCATAATCTTCCTGAAGAAGTATTAGGATCTCCTGGGTTAGTAATTAAATTATCACTTGCATCGGTAACAGTAACATCAAAAAACTCAAGAGCAAATCTTCTATTACGTTGTTCATTCCCACCTGATATACCACCATAAAGATCAAAATCCCAACGCCAAGTTTCATATTCTATCCAATAATTACCTGTTTTTGTAGCCGTAAATGAAAGCGCATCATAGCCACCAGTAATTGCTGTACCATTTATTAATACACCATTAGGACCATTAACCGCTTCAGCATATGCATCTATAAAACCTGTTTCGCCAGACTGAACAATAGTTTGTTCAGAAAATTCTGTAGTAACTATTCCATCCGGGTCCGTTATTCTAAATGATACATAATCCGGATCCTGTAATACGTTCCCACCATAATTTGTTGCTGTATGCATTTGCATCCCGAAATGCATTCTATCACCTGAATTGAGGTAAATATAAATTCGTTCTTTATCCGTTGCATCATATGTTCCGAATTCCTTGCCAGTAAAAGTGTTAAACTCAAGCCATAACCTGTCTGTTGAGTTTGGCATTAATTGTTTAGTACCTTCTTGTGCTATTAGACTTATGCTTAAGGTACTTATTATAAAAACAAATAGTATATATTTTTTCATTTCTGTGAATTTTTCGAAATTATTGCGAATATAGTAATCCAACTATAAATCTACGCATTATTAGGATTCATGTTATCAATATTACATTCCGGAAATATTTCGTTAATTGTTAATAACGCGACATTAAACAAAGCAACTTCCTATCATTCTTTTACATACACACTAAAAACAATAAGAATTAGTATTACTTTCCAAAATAAAAGATTTGATAAACATTCAATTATTTATGACGAAATTTTAGGTTAATAATCAGTGTTATATAAAAAATAACTGCAATATAAAGCAGTTATTTAATTAATTAATTTTTTCAATTTTTAAAAAATGTCAACGCTCTCAACAAAATTGAATTTTACTCTTTCTAACTCATCTTTATAAATACCACCCAGCTCTTCCATCTCAAGATCATCAAATTCAAAATGCCAGTTAACATTAACCTCTGATATTTCTTTATTTTCCTCTAAAGCAATTAAAAGATTTAATACTTTTTTAGTTGATGAAGTATTTAAATACTCAAGTTTAAAATCTACCTTAACAATATCCCTTTTAAGGTTTTTTACCCAATCAATAATAGGATCATAAAATTTATGAACGTCTTCGGGTAATGAACGTCCAAAAATTTTTAAATGCCCATTTGCTAAAAATGAAATTTCAGGCGTAGAATCTGTTTTTTGAATAACTAAGCTGTTCATCAATTTTTCTCTTTTTTTGTGAATCGAAGCCAAAGTTAATTAAAAATATCACTTTTGAAACTTTTTTTTGATTAAAAATCAAGTCTTTAGGCTCTATCCAAAACCGAGAAAGAATTAGGTCCTTCATTAAATAAGAGATCAACAATACTTAAATTCGGGATAAAACCATATTTAGATTGAAAAACCTGAGTATATTCAATGGCAATAAAATTTTTATCAACATTTCTTTTTTTAGGATGAATTTGCTCTCTAAAATCATCCAATTCATATTCATTATGAAAATATTTATCAGTAAATTCAATATTTGTATTAATATCAAGGATTTCCAGAATCATTATTAGAAGTTCTGTATTAAAATCAAATAAATACTTATGCTTTTTTGTAAAGAATGGCAAAAAATCATCGATGTAATATTCAAAAAAGGGAGAAGAATTATATGCTGATTCTATTGATTTCCAGTGTAATTTTCTCCAATTAGTGTCGTAATCAATTAACAGTTCTTTAATTTTTGTTTTTGGGTTACTTTTTTTAACAGGTATTGTCAGTGAAAGTTCTCCATTAGCACCATATATCTTACACCTGTTCCTGTACGTTTGTTTGATAAAATTCTCATGAGCTTCAATAATAACTTTATCATATTTTACAAACTTTGTAAAATACTGTATAGGAGCAAGATATGCTGTAGATAATATTATATTTTTACTCATATTAAAAAAATACCGGACAGCTAACTGTCCGGCGTAAATATATTTTATTTTAGAATTAATGTATTAAAGAGAACATTCTGTTCCAACGTATTTTACTTAAGAACTGCCGATCCTTATCAAGTGACAACCAAATAAATACCGCCTTACCTACAACATGATCTTCAGGCACAAACCCCCAATATCTTGAATCTGCAGAATTATGGCGATTATCTCCCATCATGAAATAATAATCCATTTTAAATGTATACTTCGTAACCAATTCACCATTAATATAAATATCATTTCCTTCTACCTTCAATTCATTAGCTTCATAAGTTTCAATCACTCTAAGATATAATGGCAAATTCTCAACTGTTAAATCGATTGTTACTCCTTTCTCTGGAACATATAAAGGACCAAAATTATCTTCTGTCCATGAATATCTTGCATCGAATGGAAAAATAGAAATATTAGCGACGTTAATATTTGTATTCTCGTATTTTGAAACAGATGCGACTGCTTGCATGTCTTTTAATTTTGTAACATTCTCGTTTGTAAGTGGAAGCTCATACATTGAACTTGAAGAAAAAAACCTTCTATCATCAACTGCAATATTCATGCGTTCCAAATGTTTTGAGTTTATTTGAGTTCCTTTTGTTTTTACAAGATAAACATATTGCATATCCTCAAAGTGTTCCTGTTTCTCTCCGTTTACAAACATTTGTCCGTGTTTAATTCTAATCGAATCCCCAGGAACTGCTACACATCTTTTTATATAGTTTTCGCGCTTATCAACAGGTCGAATTGTTATATTAAACTGGTCCCAAATGTATTTTCGTGCTGTATTTTTATATGCCTCAAAAGGTTTTATCGGATTTCCTATTTGAATATCTCTTCGCTTTAATTGATCGGCATATTGTCTCATTTCTGAATAATACTCAGACGTTTCCTGCATTTCCACGATAACGGTATCTCCAGCAGGGAAATTAAAAACAACAATATCGTTTCTCTTCACATCACCAAATCCTGCTATACGTTTATATGGTTTTTTAATCCATTCAACATAAGATTTTGTTGCTTTTGTTAAAGGCATTGTATGGTGTGCAAAAGGAAATGATATTGGAGTATTTGGTAATTTTGGTCCGTAACTAACTTTACTTACAAAAAGATGATCACCAACAAGTAATGTTTTCTCCATTGAGGAAGTTGGAATTTTATATGCTTCGATTAAAAACATTCTGATAAGCGTAGCAGCAATTACTGCAAAAATTAAAGCATCGACCCATTCTAATATGGCATTTTTTGCTTTTTTCTCACCTTTCTTTTTCCAGAAAGTCCAGTTAATATAATTTGTAATGTGCATATCGACAATTACGATAAAACCAAATAAAAACCAGAAGTTTTTTATCCATATTACCCAAAGCAAATAAGCAATTGATACCATTGCAAACTTAAAATACTTATTCTTGATTATTTCTTTTAGTGTCATTTCCTGATAATTATATTAAATATTTAATAAGTCGTTCATTGTAAAATATCCTTTTTTACCGAGTATAAATTCGGCAGCCAAAACAGCTCCTAAAGCAAATCCTTTACGGCTTTTAGCATCGTGTTCAATCGAAATTTTATCGAAAGGTGATTCATAAATAATTTTATGATTTCCTGGAACTGATCCTTCTCTAAACGATTTCACAGGTATCGAACTTTCAGAATCAGCAATTTCCTTTTCCCATTTATTAATTCTATCATTATTCTTAATAATACCTTCAGCTAATGTAATGGCTGTCCCACTTGGAGTATCTAATTTTTGAGTATGATGTGTTTCTTCAATTTCGATATTATAGTCCGTGAAATTATTCATTATTTGTGCCAAATAACCATTTAGCCTAAATAAAATATTTACGCCAACACTATAATTTGAAGCGTAAAAAAAGGTTTTATCTTCTGTTTTACACCTTTTTATTATTTTATCAAACTGATCTAAC
>DAOUTQ010000151.1 GCA_030668615.1 Bacteroidales bacterium
AGAAAGCATTTTCAATTTTAAATATTCATATTAGACTTGATCTTTGTACAAATTCTGCTATTCACTAGCAGATGTAGTAAATGTTTTAGTGTAGCCATAACCAGTTTTTGTACTTATTGTTGCGTAAGCTCGTACATAATAAGTTGTTTCAGGTTCTAAATCTGTTATAGTGCTTACATAACTTCCGTAACTATATGGGAGCAGTGCTTCGGATGTTTTATTATCTTCAATGGTTGGATCTTCCATTGTACTCCAACATACTCCTTGTTCTTTAATATATACACCACTATTATAAGAAATATCACCGCCACTAACAGCAGAATTCGGAGTAATTTCAGTTATATCAGCTGTCATCAAAACAAGAATTTCATCTGTTGTATTCTCCTCACTATTATCAATATTCTCATTACTATCATCACATGCTGTTATAAGAATCATACACATGCTTATTATAGTTAATGGATAAATCCAAAATTTTCTATTTCTCATAATTAATTACTTTTATTTTAAATTAAGTCCGAATTATACTTTAAGAACCATCCAATTTAAACTTGCGGTCAAATCTAAAATTTTAAATAGATTAATAAAAATCTTTTTTGGGGAATAAATCTTAGAATTAATAATTTAGACAAATCATAAATTATTATTAAGTTATTTATTTAACATCTTCAATAATTCCTCGCTGCCGCACGATTGTATCGTGTGGTTTTAAACTTTATTGATATTTATTTATACAGTATAAAAGTAAAAGAAATATTCTATATTTGGTTGTATGAGCCGAAATTACAAATTTCATAATCCTGAAGGCGTATATTTTGTGAGTTTTGCAGTAGTTGAGTGGTTAGATGTATTTACCAGGAACGAATATAAGAATATTCTTATAGATTGTTTTCATTATTGCCAGAAAGAAAAAGGGATGGATATTTTTGCATGGTGCATAATGACAAATCATGTACATTTAATTTTTCGAAGTGTAAAAGGCCAGGAACCTCAGTTGCTATTAGGTGATTTTAAAAGATATACAAGCAAAGCTCTAATAAAGGCAATAAAAGATAATCATAGAGAGAGTAGAAAAGATTGGTTACTTGAGCAGTTCTTAAAAGCAGGAACAAAATCTTCGAATGTAAAAAAGTATCAATTTTGGAGGCATGACAATAAACCTATCGAGTTATGGAGTAATAAAGTTATTTCTGAAAAGATTAATTATATACATAATAACCCGGTAGAAGAAGGTTTAGTGTATTATCCTGAAGGTTATGTATATAGTAGTGCTAAGGATTATAGTGGAGAAAAAGGTTTAATTAGTGATGTTATTGTTATTAAATAGCCACACGATGCAATCGTGCGGCAGCGAGGGTTAGGTAGATAACAAATTAGGAAAGTAAGATGCAAAAAATAAAAAAGCGTAGCCGTGACGCTACGCTTAACAATTCAATTTTATTATTTTATTTCTATTTATTCGTTCCTACGCTCAACTGAGCTTGGACTAACAAATATTGCAGTAACAAAAAAGGTCCAAGCAAAATGCTTGAACCAGTTTTTTGTTTTATTTGCTTGCGCCATTTAGGGATTTATTCTCCTAAAGTTTCTAAATTATTTTCATATTTTGATAAAATCATCTCAAATTCTTGATGGTCACTAATCATCTTTAAAACAATTTTATTTAAGTTACTATCTTGTTTTATTTGGAACATATCTTTTCTGTTATTATCAAAAATAATATAATTATTATCATGACTCATTTTATAACCTCCGAAATATTGATTTAGATTATTAATTTCATAATTTGAAAACAAATAAGTTCCATTCGAAAATTTTAGAGCATTGTAATTAAGGTAGTTATTATGTATTCCAGAAATGGTTTTTTCATTGAAATTATATTTAACTTTCCAATAAATTTTTTCCAATTCTAAAGTAAGATCGTTTTTCACATCTTCTATCTTATTTAATTCACTGAAACTAATTTTACTATTAATAAAGCTTTTTAGAATAATTTTATCTTCTTCTATTTTGTCAATTATAAAATAAAGGGGGGCCACATCAAATAATCTTAAAATGATTATTGAATTGTATTCAATAATTTCCCATTTAAATAAATAGTTATCATATTGATCTGCATCCTTATAACCAAAGATCATATCATTTTCATCTAGGAAATCAATTTTACAATTGAACTCTTTTCCATTAAAATTCAAATTTAATTTCCATATACCTTTCAATTTCGACTTTATATCTATCGTGCTATAATACTCATTTTTAGTTTCAGCAAAATTAAAAGGATGAAATTTTATAGGATCATCTTTAATGTGATTAAGAGTTAATTTTATTTCATTTTTACTAATAAATTCTATATTTCCAATATTTACATTATTTTCCTTTAGAATTGCAGTCTTGTCTTCTGATAATTCATTATTTAAATACTTAGTATCTAAACAACCATCATGAAATTTAATGACAGAATCGTTGACAAACAATATAATAAAAGGATCATTATTAAACAAGGTGTGAGAACATATCCATTCTTTATTTTCGATGCCATGACAAGAATGATTAATTAATATTAATCCAATTGTATAAATTATTAATCTTTTCAGTTTTCTCATAAAAAATATAATCTTTAGGTACGGATTTGTATTAGTAATTATATGTTGCAATATCGACTCAAGAGATTCTATAAACTACGTTTAGTTCGGGAAAGATTATTTTATTTTTTCTACTAATCCTTCCATCCCTTCAGTATACTTCATTCTAAATTTACCGCTTTCGTCATTGTAAATAAATATAGCTTCAATCTCAGGTAGTTTTTCAACTAATTTATAAGCTTCTTCTAATCCCATAACCATAAATGCTGTGGCATAAGCATCTGCTGTCATACAATCATTTGCAATAACAGTTGCACTCAATAGCGAATGAGTTACTGGGTAACCAGTTTTGGGATCAATAGTATGTGAATATTTAATACCATCACGCTCGTAAAATTTTCGATAGTTTCCTGATGTAGCAAGAGATTTATTACTTAAATTAACAATAGCCTGAAGATTTTCGCCTGGAATATTATTATTGTCAATTGGTTTGTCGATTCCGACACGCCATTCATTTCCTTTTTTATTAAATCCTTTGGTTTTTACTTCGCCGCCAATTTCTACTAAATAATTAAGAATTCCTTTCTTTTCCAGAAAATCAGCAATTACATCAACTGAGTAGCCTTGTGCAATGGCATTAACATCAAGTGTTACACGTAAATCTGTTTTTACAATAGAAGAATCTTTCAAATCAACTTTTTTAAAATCTACAAATTCAAGTATACTATCAATTTTAGCATTGGTAATTTCTTCTTTATTTTTAAATCCAAAACCCCATATATTCACTAATGGTGCTACTGTAATGTCAAAAGATCCGTTTGTAGATTTATATACTTCTTCTGCCTTTTCAAAAACTTCCCTAAAATAATAATCTGTTGTTGTAGTTTCGTTATTGTTTATTTTGGTAATTAACGATAATGGATTGTATGTTGATAGCGATGTGTCAAATTCGGCAAGTAAGTATTCAATTTTATCTTGATAATCTGTGCTATCTATAAGTTCATACGTAATGTTATATGTAGTTCCCTGAGTAAAACCTCCAAATGAAATATAGCTTGATTCTGATTTGTGATTACATGAAAAAAATGATATCAAAATCAGTATAATAATTAAATTTCTCATAACCAGTAATTTAATAAAATGCAAAAAGTAATACGAAGTTAATAAGATTTTAATTTAAAAGTCAAGATTTAAGATAACTTTTTCGGGTTAAGGATAAAAAAAGCTGAATTTTTATATTCAGCTTTTCAATATTTTAATAATATTTTATCCTCCAAAATCGTCGAAGGCTAACATTTCATCAGGGATTCCCAGGTCATAAATCATTTTCTGTACTGCATCATTCATAACAGGAGGACCACATAAGTAATATTCAATTTCTTCTGGTTCTTCGTGTTTACTTAGGTATTCATTGTATAAAACCTGATGAATAAATCCTGTTAAACCTGTCCAGTTATCTTCTTCTTTTGGTTCGGATAGTGCTATATTAAATTTAAAATTTGAAAAATTCTTTTCAATTTGTCTGAATTCGTCTTCGTAAAATACTTCACGCATTGAACGAGCACCATACCAATAAGTAACTTTTCTACCGGTTTTCAGAGTATTGAACAAATGGAAAATATGAGAACGTAATGGAGCCATTCCTGCACCACCACCAACATACATCATCTCACGTTCTGTATCTTTAATAAAGAATTCACCATATGGACCTGAAACGGTTACTTTGTCACCTGGTTTACGTGAGAAAATATAAGACGAACATATTCCGGAATTAACTTTTTGGAAAGCTCCCTTCGATCTGTCCCACGGTGGAGTAGCAATACGGATATTTAGTTTTACAATATTTCCTTCTTTTGGGTAATTAGCCATAGAGTAAGCGCGATATGTTTCTTCAGGATTTTTCATTTTTAAATCCCACATATTATACTGATCCCATTCATCGCGAAACTCTTCTTCAATGTCCATATCTTTGAAATCAATATTAATTTTAGGAACATCAATCTGAATATATCCACCCGATTGAAAATTAAGCTCTTCGCCTTCAGGTAATTTAACCACAAATTCCTTAATGAATGTTGCAACATTTTTATTGGAAATAACTTCGCATTCCCATTTCTTAATTCCCATTACTTCTTTAGGAACACTAATTTTCATATCGCTTCGAAGTTTAACCTGACAACCTAAACGCCAATGGTTCTGAGCTTCTTTTCTTGTAAAGAATCCTGTTTCTGTTGGAAGAATTGTTCCACCACCTTCGGTAACTTGACAAGTACACATTCCACATGTTCCACCACCACCACATGCTGATGGTAAGTAAATCTCATTATTTGATAATGTTGTAAGAAGTGTATTTCCGGGATCTACTTCAATTTCTTTTTCATCGTTAATATTTAACTTAACAGTTCCTTGCGGTGTAAGTTTTTTTCTGGCATATAAAAGCATCACAACTAATGCAAGTATCAATATTAAAAAGATTCCAATTCCTAACAGGATTTCTGTGAGCATAGATGTTAGTAATATCATTTTTTATTCAGCTTTTAGTTTTTAGCTTTTGGCCTCTTGCCTGTCGGCAGGCATGTTGGCTTTTAGCTTTTTATATCTTAATGTTATTCTTATTAATTTATCAGCTAATAGCTACTGCTAAAAGCTAATAGCTTTATTTACAATTTAATTCCCATAAAACCCATAAAGGCTATTCCCATTAATCCAGTAATAATAAATGTAATACCAAGTCCTTTTAATGGGTCAGGAACATTAGAATATCTTATTTTTTCACGTATTGCTGCAATACCTACAATTGCAAGAAACCATCCAACTCCAGAACCTAAACCAAATGCTGTAGCTTCAGCGATATTATTATAAGCACGTTCTTGCATGAATAATGATCCACCAAGAATTGCACAGTTTACAGCAATTAGAGGCAAGAATATTCCCAATGAACTATATAAAGCAGGTGAGAATTTTTCAATAATCATCTCAACCAATTGTACCATTGATGCAATAATTGCTATGAAAATAATAAAACTTAAAAAGCTTAAATCAACATCGATAAAACTTTCGCTTATCCAAACTAAAGCGCCCTCTTTTAGTAGATGATTTTCTATTAAGTAGTCAACAGGAACAGTAATTCCTAATACGAAAATTACTGCAATTCCTAATCCTGTAGAAGTCTTTACTGTTTTTGATACTGCAAGATAAGAGCACATTCCAAGGAAATATGCAAATATCATGTTGTCAATAAATACCGACTTGACAAATATATTAACTAAGTTTTCCATTATTTAGTTTTTTCTAATTTCAAATTAATTTGATTCTACCAGTTTTTTGTTTTTAGCACGCTGAACCCAAATAATTGCTCCAACAACGATCAGTGCCATAGGCGGAAGAATCATTAGTCCATTGTTTTCGTAACCAAAATCATATACACTTTCAGGTATTACTTTGTATCCCCAAACTGTTCCCGAGCCCAATAATTCTCTGAAAAATGCAACAATTAGAAGTATAACACCATAACCAGTTGCATTTCCTATTCCATCCAAAAATGATTGCCATGGTTTGTTACTTAAAGCAAAAGCTTCCAAACGACCCATGATAATACAGTTTGTAATAATTAATCCTACAAATACTGAAAGTTGTTTACTAATATCAAAAACAAAAGCTTTTAAAACCTGATCAACTAAAATAACCATTGCAGCAATTACAACTAATTGAACAATGATTCTTATTCTTGGTGGAACAGTTTTTCTCAATAAAGAAATCACAACATTTGAAACTGCCATTACTACCATAACTGATAATGCCATTACAAAGGCTGGCTTTAATTTAACAGTAACTGCTAATGCCGAACAAATACCCAAAACCTGAACAGTAATCGGATTACTATCATTTAATGGTTCTGTAAGCAACTTCATATTCTTGCTCGAAAAAAGAGGTTCTTTTTCTGCGTTCATTATATATAGTTTAAATTTTCAAATTATTATTCGTTAATTGTTTGAGATTCGTCTGAAACAGAGTCCGTAACATTCTCAATAATCATTTCAGGCTCAGCCTTTAATGTTTTAAAGTAAGATTCATAACTACTTAAACAATCTTTAAGCATTTCATCAACACCATTTCCAGTAATTGTTCCACCAGAGATTCCATCTACTTCATATTTCGAATTTGGATTAGCAGTTCCGCCTTTCATGATGCTTACCGAAACAAAAACATCTTGCTCATCAAATATTTGTTTGCCAAGGAACTGTTGTTGGAATGCTTTAGTTTCTATTTCAGCACCTAAACCAGGAGTTTCACCTTTGTGCGCAAAATTAGCACCATAAATGGTTGATAAATCTTCTTCTAACGAAACATATCCCCATACAGGACCCCAAAGTCCTTTTCCATAAACAGGAATAATATATTGTTTAGAGTCATTTAGAGAGCTTATAAAAATAGGCAGATTTCTTTCAGTAAGAGTTTTTGCTAATTCTTTTTTCATGTCGATTTTAAAAGCATCAACACTATCTTGTTTTTCTCCCTTTGTATTTATAGCAAAACTTTCTATTATATAACTTTTATAAAGATCTTCTGCATCTTTTGCAGTACTTTCAATATTTACCGAAGTTAGAATGTTTTGTTTTTTATTGATTTCAATATTTCTTTTCTGATATGGTTGTAAGGTTTTTGCTGCAACTGAAAGTATAGCTGCAACAGTAATTACCATAATCGCCGAAAAAATAAATATATATGTGTTACTGTATGATCTCATAACTTATTATATTTTATGCTTTTACATTAGCTCGTTTCAGTCGCTTTTTAATGTTTCCTTCAATAACATAGTGATCAATTAAAGGAGCAAAAACGTTCATTAATAAAATTGCCAGCATCACGCCTTCAGGATAAGCAGGATTTATAACACGAATTAAGATGGCAAAGAACCCTATCAAAAATCCATAAATAATTTTACCTTTTGCAGTTTGTGCAGCAGAAACAGGATCTGTTGCCATAAATACAGCACCAAATGCAAATCCACCAAGTAATAACTGCTGATAAGCTGGAATTTCCATAAATGGATTAACTGCAAAAGCATTTAAAATTAATCCCATTACTAAACCTCCTGCAAAAGTAGATATCATAATTCGTGCACTTCCAATACCTGTAATTAGTAATATAGCTGCACCAATTAAAATTGCCAGAGTAGATGTTTCACCAATTGAACCAATTATATTTCCAAAAAACATTTCAGAAACACTTGGTAATTTATCAATGTTTCCTGCAGCAGCTTCTGCTAATGGAGTTGCTCCAGAGTAAGAGTCAATAATAGTTTCGCCACTCATCATCCCATGAGTCCAAACTGCATTACCTGACATATATGATGGATATG
>DAOUTQ010000092.1 GCA_030668615.1 Bacteroidales bacterium
GGAAAATATTTTGTGCTTTTATTTAATAGTTCTTCTGAAAAGGAAATGTTTTTAGTAACAGGTATCATTGTATAAAACATTATGGCTGTTAAAATTAGCATAAACTGATTTTTCATACTTATTAATTTATTCAAAGTTCAATAATATAAAATACAAGTTTAAAGTTTAAAGTTACCTTAAGAGATCATTAAAAAAACATTGAACTCCGAACTGATACATTATTCTTTATTGGTTACGCCTGCATCTTCAAAACTTGCCATTTCATTCAAGAAATTTACTGCTGACTCGATAATAGGATATGCTACTGCAGCTCCAGTTCCTTCACCTAATCGCATTTCTAAATTAAGAATTGGTTTTACACTTAAATATTTCAGCATTTTAATATGACCTTGCTCATTTGATGTATGTGTGAATATGCAATTTTTAAGGATATCAGGTTTTATTTTATGTGCAACCAATAACGCAGAAGTTACAATAAATCCATCAACCATAATTGTCATCCCTAATTCTTCTGCTTTTAAGAAAGCTCCAGTAATCATAGCAATTTCAAAACCTCCAAAAGTGGCTAATAAATTGATAGAATCACCATTTAATTGATATTTATTAAAAGCTTGTTTAAGAATTTCTTTTTTTCTTTTTAATCCCTTAGAATCATGACCTGTACCATTACCTGTACATTCTTCTATATTTATACCTGTAATTTTACTCATAAGAAGTGATGCCGAAGAAGTATTTCCAATCCCCATTTCACCAAATCCAATAATATTGCAACCATTTTTATATTGGTCTTCTACAATTTCTTTTCCTGATTCAATAGCTTTTTTACATTCATCAATTGTCATGGCAGGATTCTCGATAATGTTTTTTGTTCCATTCGCAATTTTTGCATGAATCAAATTTGGATTATTTGTGAAATCTGCATCAACACCAGCATCAACAACTTTTAAGTTTATTCCGTTTTGTTTACTAAATACATTAATTGCTGCTCCATTATTTAAAAAGTTCAAAACCATTTGTTTAGTTACTTCTTTTGGAAATGGGCTAACACCAGCATCAGCTAATCCGTGATCTGCTGCAAAAACTAAAATTGTAGGATTTTTTAATTCAGGAGAAACAGTATTTTGTATTTGCCCAATTTGTAGAGCGATTTCTTCGAGTTTACCTAAAGATCCTAATGGCTTTGTTTTGGTATTAATTTTATGTTGTAATTGTGTTGTAATTTCTTTATTCATCTTTATTCATCTTTATTTGAATTTTTCTATTTAGCATGTATGTGGTCAATACTTCGACGGGCTCAGTATGACCTTAATAATTAAAAGAAGTTGTCATGCTGAGCCTGCCTGTCGGCAGACAGGTTTATCGAAGTATGAACAACTTTTGGTTTTCTGAAAAAAATACATTCTACAAATAATTTCCAGCCATTATCTTTTTACTTAATTTTCATTGGAATCCCGGATATCATCAAAATAACTTCATTAGCTTGTTTGGCAATATATTGATTCATCCAACCTTGTAAATCGGTGAATTTACGGGTTCCTTCAGTTTCTGCATGAACGCCCATTCCAATTTCATTGGAAATTACAAAGACAGTAAAGTCCTGATCAATAAATTTATTCCATTCTTGTTTAGCTTCTTCAAGACTTTTGTCTACATCAAAATTGCTATCAGAAAAGAAATTTGTTAACCAAAGTGTAATGCAATCTAATACTACAGTTTTTCCTGTTAAATCGTGTTTGCTTATTTGCTTTTCTTCTTCAATATTTATCCAGCTTTCAGTTCTATCTTCCTTGTGTCTGTCGACTCTATTTTTAAAATCATCATCCCAAATTCTTGAAGTTGCAATATAAACTTGTTGTTCTGAAAGTTCTAAAGCTTTTTGCATAGCAAAGTTACTTTTGCCAGAACGTTGACCACCTGTTATAAAAATTACTTTTACCATATTTAGGGTATTAAATCGCAATACCAAAATCCAAATTTTTCATCTGGACTTTCTTTGCTATGTGACTTATATTCTTTGTAAACAGTTTTGCCTTTGGTAAAATAAATAGGTTTCTTGAAAATAGGACCGTCGAATACAAAGCTGTGAAATTCACCATTTTCACCACAAGGATCGACATCTTCAGGTAAATCATTTAAAAAATCTTCATCAAATATTCTTCCTGCAAACGATTCATCCAAATGACGTGCATCAACCGAAACAATAATTGTTTTAAATCCTTTTGCTATAAAATCATTTGCTATCTCTTTAGTATCTCTTTTCCACAAAGGGAATTCAGCCTTAAAACCTAAAGTAGAAAGTTGTTTCTCTCTGTATTCTCGCAAATCTTCTAAGAATATGTCTCCAAAAATTGAAGTGTCTATATTTTCTGATTTCGCTTTAAGAAGAAAATCTGAAATTAGTTTATCATATTCTCCCATTGAAGGCGATTCTGGTAAAAATATTTTTTTCAATGGAAGTCCAATTGATTTTGCTTGCTTATCAAGAAGACTTTCTGCTACGCCATGCATGGAAACTCGTTTGTTTTGTCCATTTAGCGTAGTTAATAAATATTGAATGTTAAACGATTTTTCAGTTAAGACTTGATGGAGGCAAAGTGATGAATCTTTGCCTCCGCTCCAGTTGAATATTGCTTTATTATTTTGAACCACAATTATTTTTTCTTAAAGCCAGCACCGTTTGGACCAATTCCAGCTTCATAGCTACCCAATTCAGTACCGTTATCCTCATATCTCCACAGGGTTCCGTTATCTGTAAAACTCGAAGCTTCCATTGCATAAATATCACCAGTTTCTTGATTAATACTTAGCCCATAAAAAGATTTATCTATTAAAGCAGTTGTAGGAGCAGTATCGTCATCAATACTCATTTTAAATATTCCTTGAACTCCATATCCACCACCATAAAATAGATTGTTTTCATTTTTACTTATTTCTAAGCAAGTTGGATGAAGTGTTTCTGAAATATTAATTGATTCTGCAACTTCGTTAGTTGTAGGATTTATTCTTATAAGTTTTGATGGAGTTTCAGTCATTGGAGTAGAATAATAATCTACATAACCCGCACATAGAACCCAAATATCATTATTTGCATCAATTACAAAGTCTCTTGGGCTATCACCGTCCAATGTAATAGTTTTAATAACTTCATCAGTATTTGTATCAATTACACTAATGGTATTATTATTTGCATAACCACCACTATTTGCAACATATAATAAGCCATTGTGAATAATCATTTGTTCAGCGCCAATTCCTACAGTAATTTCTTTCGTTACCGCTAAGGTTTTTTGGTCAATAACTTTTACAATACCATCGTCTCCCCATTGCGATACGTATCCTTTTTCATCATCTAAAGCAAGGTAATATCTGGGATTAATTACATCTGAAATTACTCCTTTTTCAGTAAAAGTATTTGCGCTGGCAATTTCAATTTTATTTGATGCATTTACAACTATATATGCAATTGTATCATGAATTGTAATTGATTGCACAACATCACCAAGAACTCTATTATTAACCGTGTTAAAAATATTATTTGTTAATGTATTTTGTTCATAACTATAAAAACTTATAGATCCATTACCTGCTCCATAAGCTCCTTCATTTGTAATAAATGCGCCATTAGAATAAGGCCCTTGAATTTCTGTAGTATCTGTTGGGCTTTTGTCATCGATTGGTTCTATGTCGTCGTCTTTGTCGCATGAACTTAAGAAAAGTGCAAATGATAAGAATATTATCATCCATTGTTTTAAATTAATTTTCTTCATTTCTTTTTTTATTTAAATTTTGTTTAATTGTTTGTTAAAATTATATGATAAGTTTATTGAATAATATCTTAAAGGCATAGCGTAAAAAGCCATTACCTCGTATGTTTCGTTCCAAATGTTGTTTACCTTAAAATTGATATTTAATTGAGATGTATTAATTTTTAGTTTTCCGCCCAAACTTAAATTTCCAACATGGTATGATTCAACCGAATTATTATTGTCCTTAGTGATATAGCGTTCACCAACAAAACTATGATTGTATCTTACTTGAACCCATTTGTATGTCGAAGAAAAAGTTATTCCACCTTTATGTTCAGGTGTATATAATAATTGTTTGCCATAAAAATCACCGGAGTTTTGATAATAATTATTGCTGATAGTATTTTCAAAGGCATTTACTATGTTAATATTTTCATTTATATAAATCGATTTTATATAAGTGTAGAAAACATGGATCCTAAATTTTATAGATTGAATTATCAAATCATATTTCAAATTAGATTCCAATCCTGATGACCACAATTTTTCTACATTCTCGGCAGTCCAGTACGAACTGGTTGTTGGCAACCAAATAACCATATTTTCTACAAAGTTGTTGAAAAGGGACGTATTGAAATTAATTTCATTGATTCCTGTTTTAAGCTTTAGATCGATCCCAAAATCGGAGCTCCATCCGGTTTCTTCTTTTAAATCGGGATTGCCGCCTGGCAACCAGAATAAATCATTAAAAGTAGGCTGGTTGTAATTTTTAGAGTAACTTGTATTAATAGCCAGAAAATTTGTTGGTTTGTAGTTTAAACTTGCTGAATAAGTAAAAGGTGTAAACTTGTCGTCGACGTATTCATCTCTAATATTGGCAATTGTAGTAAATGTATTTTCACTATTGAAAAACTTCAACGAAGAATACATGGCAGTTTTGTTTCTATACTTATCAGTTCCGTAATTAGGCGTTGTTACCCGATCATAAACATGATTTAAACCTGTATTTAAAATAAAATGGCTTCCTAATGAAGTTTTATTTTCAAATTCACCCAATAAAGTGTAAGTATCCATTTCAGATATTAAACTGATCATAGGATCCTTATATACTTGCGAAAAGAAATTGTAATAGAATCTGGAATACCAGGATGATTTTATTCCATTAATATTATACATGGCTGATAATCGAAGAATATCGGTGTTTTGATTTTGTGCACTTTCTGAGCTGGTTGTCATTGATGGAATTTCCTGGAAATGGCTTTGAACCCAAATATTTGTTGAAATCTTCTGATTAGTTCCTATTTTAAAAGCATTTGATTGTAGAACACCATATTTATTCTCAGCTGAGTTTTCTTGTTTTACTTTTGGCTTTCCGAATTGTTGAGTATTTACAAACTCAAAATCATTTTTACCTGATGATTGATAAATACGTGTAGAAGAAGCCAAATTTGAATTACTAAAATTAAATTTTAATCCTTCGAAGAAATTATTAAAGCTTCCAATATTTTGATTGTAACTAATATCAATGCCTTTATCAAATTGAGGTACACTATTTAAATGAATGATACCACCAACAGCTCCGCTACCGAACAATGCGCTGGCTCCTCCTTGCTGAATGCTTATTTCGTCGATTAAGAAAGTTGGGAAGGAGTTCATATCTACACCTCCGTTCATGGTGCTTTGAAGATTAACACCATTCCACAAAACGGCTGTATGCTTGGTGCTCATACCACGTAAGGCAATATTACTCAATCCACTTATTCCGTATGATTTTATGGAAATTGGGGTGATCTCAGAAAATAATTCCGATAAATTGGAAGTATAATAGGTTTCTATATCGTTAGCGTTTATTCTTTGGACTTTTGAACCTGTGGTAAAATTCACTAATCGGTTAGCCGTAATTTCAATTTCTTCTAAAGCAATAGTATCCGAAGGACTATCAGTAGGTTCGTCTGCAAGCACATCAGATGAATACGAGAATTTACTCGCGAATAGTAATACTATAAATACGGTTCTTCTTAAAAAAGTCATTAGTATAAATAATTAAATCATTATTCGATTTAATCATTCATAACTAACAGGATATAAAGGGAAATTTTGTTGGTGTGGTTTCAAAACACCCTCGCTTTTTATCCGAAAGCTACAAATGTAATTCGATTATGGCAGGTCTTCTGACTTACTCCCTTTTTGTCGACCGTCCCGATCCCGATAGCTATCGGGACAGTGGTCTATTCATGGACAAAAAGTTTGACTTGGAGCTTACAGCAGCGGTAACTGTTCGGGATTTTCACCCGATTCCCTCTTAGCTTGTTCGACTAAGAACCATAAACTTGATACAAATGTAGAGGATAGATTTTTAATTGCAAAATCTAAATTAAATTAATTGGAAAAAGTTTTTAACGTAGTATTGTTAAAAAGACAGGTATGTGGTAACACAACCTGCCTTTTTTGAATTTTTTAAAAATGATTATTCACTTTTTAAGACTAAAACAACCTTTGTGAAATCGGCTGCAGCATTAACTACTTTTCTAAAATCTTCGTATTGTTCAATAGGGTAAGTAGCAGTAGTGTAATATTCATGAATATTA
The DNA here is from genome assembly GCA_030668615.1 of Bacteroidales bacterium. Lineage (GTDB taxonomy): Bacteria > Bacteroidota > Bacteroidia > Bacteroidales > UBA12077 > UBA12077. The sequence goes on from DAOUTQ010000092.1 coordinate 6,335, forward strand.
ACTTTTAAAACATTATCTGATATTTCATAATCCGATATAAAGCCCATTGTATAATCTTCATTATTATCACTATTGCCCTTCTGAAGATCTATTTTAAGTTTTTCCATTCCAACTACCTTGTAACCATCAGGTATCTTAATTACAATTTCACGATCGAGTATATGAGGGTAATTGAAATCAATCTTTTGTTGCCGTTCATGTTCTTGATAAAGTTCAACTTGCCGGCCAATGAGTTCTCCTATCTTAAATAAATATGAGTTACCTGCATTTTCAATAATAGAGTGAATATTAAGATTAGTTACAATATTAAAAGGCTTCTCGAATGGATTGACATTTATGTCTCCATTTTCAACTGTATAATCGATAACTTCGACATCGTCATTAATATCTTTAATGTATTCATTAATCATTAAATTTCTCTGTTCTTCAGGAAGAAAAGCATAATACTGTTTAATCGTATAAGCTGAATTTCCCCCAAAACTATGCGTTATATTAGTATTAATAAGATCGAGATTTTCTGAAAACTTTGCTGTTATTTTATGATTGATAAAGCTTTGTGTATAAGAATGATCAGGAATTTCTTTAATTTTATGAACAGCATTTTCAATTCCTCCAATTTCAATAAGTTTTAAAAAGATGCCTTCGTTAAAGTAAAATTCTGTTGGTATAGCCGGATATCTATATTCAATTAATGTTGGAGTAAGAAGCTTATTGGATTTTGGGAAATAAATCAGATAATCGTTTACATAGTTCCATGTCATAAAATCCTTATCGAATTTCTTATTAGTTTTGTCGGATGTTGCAACAATGTTATGTTCAATTCCAGCAAACTTAAAAACATTTACAAATAGTTTGGTTATTCCTGTTTCGGACGAATATCCGTTTTTGACAATACTTGAGATAGCTACTCCATCATTAATATTCTCTATTGGTCTAATAATAAAGTTCTCTTTCAGATATTTTTCAATTTTAAAGATTTTTTCTTCATAAGATAAGTTGTTGAGTTGTATTTTCTGAATTAATTTTTGAATTATTTTTTCTTCTTTATTCTCAATATTATATAGTAAACCATATATATTTTGTGCTGCTAAGGAATAAGTATAATATGGCGAAGTGTGATATTCATTATTCATGCGGTATGAGTATTCTACCCGTACTTTATTTGCACTCGGAAAAGAATAAGATTCATTTACATCAATCGGATCAATTGAATCACACGATAATGTCAGGTATCTTTTTTCATCAATTACTGTATCTGTCTTTACTAATTCTTTATTATAACTTTTAGCATCAAATTCTAAGTGCTTTGGAGAAATAACTTGAAATAAAGTATTATATGTTACTCCCTCACTTTGGAAATAATAACTTCCGTAAAGTCGCGGATATTTTTTTAACCTATAATTAATTTCAATTATACTGCCTATTTCAACCCCGTCAATTGCGAATTTTTTGTAGTTACCTTCTTCGTCAAGATTTTCAACTTCCTTAATATTTGACTCATCAAACTCAATTACTTCGCCATTTTTTCTAATTGTTCTTGCCTTTATATTTGTAATATCAAATACATCGAAAAGTGAGATTGAAAATTTATTATAAATATCAATAGCTTTATCATTATTTATTTTTATAATTCTTTTTACAGTTTCGTACTTTATTAATTGATCGTTTTCAAAAATAAATTCAATAAACCGCTCATTTTTTAATATTTCATAGGAATAATCGTTATCGATATTATCTGTAGATTCATATCCGGCAATATTATCGAATTCGCAATCAATATAAATATTTTGAGCAGTCAAAATAGTAGATACTGAAATCAAAAAAACAATTAGTATTTTTCTCATATTATTAATTATTAATATTTTTGGTTAGTTCTATTGATTTTTTATAAGCAATATTTAGTTTTTTAATAAATTGATTCCAACTATTAAAATCTTTTTCTTCAATTTTTAAAGTTCTAATATCAAGATCAAAATTATAGATTATAATATTATCAACAATTTCATAGTTTATGTTAAATCCAAATTGATCATGCTCAAAAAATATTTCTTCGGGGATATATGTGGCAGTATAACCATCCGGAATTTGGAAACGGTTTTCTACTTTTATTTTAGAATGTGATCCAATTAATAGAGCATATAGCTTTTGGCTTGTATCAATATTCCTTTTAGAATAAGGAGTGCTAAGATTAAGATTTACAAATATATTATTATTGAATTCTCTTATGTAATCAGGTATATGAAATGCGTATTCAATGATATTGTTTTTTTCACGATCTGTAAAATTCATTAATTTGTAATCGTCTAACTGAAACTTATCAGAGCCCTTAATCGTGTAATTTTCAATTCTTTTTCTTTCGTTTTCTTTGTTGCTATAATTTGCTCGTTCCGAAATATTAAAAGCATGATACCCTGATAAATTTATTGAACCACTTCCAATTAACTTTGAATTATCAATTTTTAAAAGTAATGTTTCGTCGATAATATTTTTATTAGATTCTATTTCAGGAACTTTAAGAATCTCAAATTGATCCTTGCTTTTGCTTACTAATACTTCTTTTGATAATATAAATTTTGAGGGATAATTATATGCTGTATATGCTGTAGCGTCTAAAATATAATATTGATCATTGATTTCGGCTGTACAAATCATATGGTTGTCATTGTAAGTAGTTGGAATATCATAATATGAATAAGGAATAGACCTTGAACCTACCCATGACAAGTAGGCATTAATACCAGAAGCTTTCAAAAGTTGAGTTGTAAGATTAGCCATGTCTTTACAATCACCATATTTTCTTAATATTACCATGTCAGCTTTTCTTGGCACAAAGCCACCATATCCATCTTCAAAAGCTACGTATTTTATATTGTCCTGAACCCAATAAAAAATTGATTTCATTTTATCAATTGAATTCGCTATATTTTTTGTAATTGAATCTGAAAGTGTTTGAATCTCAGATGAAACTACATTAACTTCTTCACTTAGAGAATAATACCAGTCGTGTAGACCTTTTAAGTCACTTATAACATTGACACTTTTACCACACGCTTTGTAATCATTTATATATACTATAACATGAGGTATATAAAAATCCATATCGAAATCATTATTAAGCGAATATCCTGGTTTGTAATTTGATACAGAAAATTTAATAGTAGTGGTCTTTCTATTTTTTTCTTCTGTAAATGTTACAATATTATCGATATCATTATTGATTTTATAGCTTAAATTAACTTCATTTGGATAGGTAATTGTATATTCAGCATATTCGACCGGGAAAAACCCGGTAAACCTAAAATAACCAAATAAATGAGGGTCTTTAATTTCTTTCTTATAAGAGATTTCTGAAATGCATCCCTTGTACAGATTAGGAAAAACGATCCGCTTTGTTTGATAATCATCATAAAATATTGAATTATCGCTTCTGCTTGAAGTTACTATATTGTTTATTTGAGTTTTACTATATTTTGTACCTTTTGGCTCATAATAATAAGCTTTGATTTCGTTAATATCGTGAAAAGAATTAAATCCAATATACTCATCTGAATAATTCTGATTAATATTACTTAATGATAGTTTTTTTCTGTAGTGATCAATTTCTATCTCCAAATTACAATCATTAATTTTTAATGTTACATTCTCAATTTTCTTTAATATAACCATTGATTTGTCAGGATACTGATTTTCATATGAAACAATATCAGTTTGAGAATAACTACACAGATTAAATATTAGTAATAAGACAGTTAATAGCTTAAATAATTTTCCTTCCATACCTGTAATTTTCCCTTTTAATTACGTTTCCTTGTTTATCAAAATATTTCGTTACACCATTTAACTCGTCATACTGATAGTGCTCAATCTTTTCCATATATCCTTCTCTGGCGTAATATGTTATTTTACCATGAAGATTTCCATATTCAAATTCCCTTTCTAATTTTATTTTTCCATTATTAAAAAATTCAGTACTTATTCCATGAAGCTGATCATTTAAGTAATTCATTTTTACATGAACATTCCCATTACTAAAGTAATAGGAACTGGTTCCCTGATACTCACCTTTATCCATTGTAAACTCAACGGATTTTTTACCATTTTGAAAATAAGCTTCAGCTTTACATGTTTCATTAGGAATTTGAATTGGATCCGAAAATCCGCCTTGTTTATTTAAATATGAATAGGATAGAAGAATTCCGTCTTTATAGGTTCTTCTAATTTGTATTTCACCATTAGAATAGTATGTAAATAATCCATCTCTGTTATCATCAACATATTGACCCTTAAGACTTAGTTGTCCATTGTCATCATAATGCTCGTACACACCATGATGGTTTCCGTTTAAGTAATTAATTATATATTTTATTTGACCGTTTTTATGATAATATTTCCATTGACCATCTCTTAATCCATATTTATTATTACCAACAATTTTTATTTTTCCATTCGAATGGTAATCTATGTACTTCCCGTGTTCTTCGTCGAATAAATATTCGGTTTCATGATCTACTTTATTATCAGGATTATACCAAATGATTTTTCCATTTTTGTAACCATTTTTGTAATTCCCAATAGATAGCAATGTGCTATCAAAAGACAAAAGTCTTAATTCACCATTTCCATTATCAAGTTCTGCTATATCTATTATTTTACCAAGTGTATCGTAGGTAATAAATTTATTTCTTACTCCGTCTTTATAATATATTTCTCTAAACATATTTCCATCAGCATGATAATTAACCTGATACCCGTGAGACTCTCCTTTTACATAATACTCACTTGATGTAAGTATATTCCAGGGGCTATAAAATAACCATTCACCTTCTCTATTATTTTTTAATAATCGACCTTCAACAGATTTACTTCCATTTCTATGAAAATACCTTATAGTACCATTTTGGATATCGGATACATAAGTTCTGCTACTCATTAAACTATTATCCGGATATAAATAATTTACCTTACCATTAAGCTCACCATTCTCATATGTTTCAGTATAATTAACAAATTCATTTTTACTATAATATTGCCATAAACCAGTTTTGTATTTACTATTATATTTCCCAACACTTCTTAATTTGCCATCAGAATAATACGCTTTCACATCTAATTCTTTATTTTTTATTTTCCCCTGAGAATATATTATTGTTGTGTCGGAAGGATTAAAATAAATATACTTTTCCATTAAGTCTTTGTTAAATTCCAGTTTAGCAAAAGCTTTCCCATTTTTATCAAATGCTGTTACGAAACCCTGTAATTCTCCACTGGTATATATTTCTGTTTGTTCCAGTTCTCCATTTTTATAATATCTGTTTAACTTGCCTTCAATGTTTCCTTCTTCATTATAATTAATTTCTGTCATTAATTCGCCTGTATTATAATACCATTTCCATTGACCTTCTGCTACATTGTTATTATAATTACCTTCAGAATTAAGCATATTATTTTCAAAATAGGATTTGAATTTGCCATGACGGGTTTCATTTCCAACTTCAATTACGGTGCTTGGATTTCCATTTTCATGATAAAATATTGCTATGCTATCTAACTTTCCCTTCTTGTAAATATATTCAGCACTACTATTTCCATTTTGATAATAATAAGTTTCTTTTCCTTCAATTTTTCCATTAGTATAGATTTTTTCACGACTTATTTGACCATTTCTATAATACATTTTATAAACACCTTCAATTGAATCATTTTTATAGGTAGATTGGATTGATTTTGATCCATTATCGTAGTAAATAATATTTTCACCATTCCAAATATCATCTTTTACGTGTCCAATTTCTTTAAGTACACCATTCTCATGATACCATTTCCATTCTCCTTGTCTCAGGCCATTCAAATCTCTATTACCAAGTGTTTTTATATTACCCGAATTGTATATGTAAATCCACGGACCTAAATATATTTTTTCTTCACCTTTTAAATCTAAATTTCCAATGGCATTTAATGAATTGTCGTCGTAAAACCATTGCTGAACCTTGTAAGGTTTATTATTGAGTTCTGTATAAGTATATTTTCTTATTTCTTTTATCTGGCTTGTGGCCCATTCAACAAATCCATCTCTTTTCGAATTGTTTTTATTTAACCATTTATTTATTGATTCGTTATTATAAGCATTAAAAACATAATAAGTATGGTATTCCAGGTATTTACTATTAAATAAATTTGAAAAATATGGAGTATAATTCTTTAACCAGAAATTCTCATGATTATTCACAGTAGGTGATTTCTCACATAATACTTGCAGTTGTTTTATATAGGAATCATCAATTTTTACCAGAGTTTTATATTTTTTACCTACAGCAATTTTTGATTTTAATATAAGATTAAGTTCTTCAAAAGGTTCATCATCTTCAAATGATTGTGTTTGTTCTTCTATTTCTCCATCTGCCAATTCTTGTAAAATATGTAGTGCATCTCTGGATCTATCAGAAGAATTATCCAGCAATATGTAAAAGCTTAAAGCATACATTGCAGGGGCAAATCTTCCTTGTTGAATAAGTAATTTTCCAAGTCTATAATGGCTTGAGGAATAATATATATTCAAGTCAATAGCTTTTTGATATGCCTCAATAGCTTTATTCAATTCATTTAAATTTTCGTATGTAACTCCCAAATTGAAATATAATGAGTAGTTATATGGATATTCATCAATGGCTTTTAAATATACTTCCAGAGCTTTTTGACGCTGCCCTGAGTCATCATATGCACTTCCCAGACTATTGTAAAAAAAGCTGTTATAACTAGTATTATAATTAAATCCTTTTAAACAAAGTTCAATTACCTTGCTATATTCACCTTGTGCATTTAGGGTTATAGTTTTCTCAACTAATGCCCAAACGTAGTTGGAATCATTTCTTTCTACTCTATTATATAAGTTTAATGCTTCAGCGTATTTTTCTTCATCATGAAATTCAATTCCTTTTGTAATTGAGTCTCCTGAATTGAACAATACTAAATCCTGAGCAAAAACGAAATTTGCAATTAAAATAAATATAACGGCTGATAAAATTTTCATAATAATTTTTTAAAAGTTAGTATTCGATTGAAAATTGAAATTAATTAAATTCTTTTAGTATCCAAAAGCTATTAATTATTTATTTTATATAATTTATAAACAATTTAATAATTGATTTATTATAAAAGAATGATATAGAATAAAAGTAATATTGTAATAAATGATAATGCGTAAAAAATGAAAAGTGCCCAGTTCATCCCGATTGCTATCGGGACGAACTTGCACTTAAACCGAAGTGCCCAGAACAAGACTCGAACTTGCACACCCTTGCGAGCACCAGCCCCTCAAGCTGGCGTGTCTACCAATTTCACCATCTGGGCATTTTGTAAAGGCTTACAAAAATATAAATAAATTATAAATTTTCAAGTATGAAATTCGTCATTCTTGTGAATAAATGTAAAC
>DAOUTQ010000175.1 GCA_030668615.1 Bacteroidales bacterium
ATAGCAGCTGTACCAAGTACAATTGCGAATATCTTGGATCGCCTTAATTGTCTTTTTTGAAGTTTTATTTTATTGTCTTCTTCTGCTTTATATTCTTTATCACTTGTTTCTAAATAAACGACTGTTCTTTCGAATGCAGGATTATATCTTTTTGCCCACGATAATGTAGGTTTTTGTTTTTCATTCCAATTCAATGCAAGTTGTAAATCAGGTGGTCGCCATAGACCTGTTTTACCAAGTTGATATAGCTCCGAAGCCTCTGATAATCGCATATACATTTGCACAGCATCCCATTCCTCATCTACCCAAACTTTAAGATTACTCCAAATTCTCATTAGACTTTCATGAGATAAGTCTATAATACTGTCTTCGTTTATTTCAATATCAGCCGAAGGAGAAATAAACGATCTTCCAGCTGCACGAAATGGATTTATAACTTTAATTACATCTTCAACCGCTGCTTTTGAAATTGTTGCAATATCCTTAATACTTGTTGGATGTCTAATTCCTCTATTGTCGTTTCCCTTTTCTGTAATGGTTTTAAACATGCTTTCGCAAATCCACTTTCCGTCTTCCTTTAACTCATCATATGCTTCGTTTGCATGTTCAGACAATGCCATTTCCATTCTCCCGATAGCATCATAATCACTAATATTAATAGGTTTTTCTCTATCTGAATGTTCCATCCAGTAGTCCCACGTTCTCATTAAAGCATGCTGTAAAATTGGCAACTGATCAGGATTATCCCCAACTTCATTTAATAACTGTTGAACAAGCTGCGTTTCAATATTTGCACCTCCAACAGCAATAGGGCCCTCAATTGCCATTTTAAAATCGTCTCTTGTCATTTGAGGAACCAAATAATTAGAATCGTTAATGAGCTCTGTAAGTTCATGAAACTGAGAACATTCTCCAATAAAATCAGATCTCATTGTAAGTACTACATAAACAGGCACATCGGAAGTCTTGTTAGCTGTAACTAATAATTTAACAAATGCCTCAGATTCATTGTAAGTTGACTGATCGTCTTTACTTGATTTATACCTAAATAATTCTTCAAACTGGTCTATAATAACCAAAACATTTTCTTCTTCAAAATTGAATGACTGATCTAATAATTCAACCAATCCGTTAGAACTGCTTCTTAGTATAGAAGAATCTATTTTTTGTTTTATCTGCGTATCTTCTTCATTGGACTCTTGCGTTTTTTCCAAAATTGCAGTCGCCAAATTGTCTATTGGCGAATTTCCGGGACGAGAAGCAATAATATTCCACTTCGATTTTGATTCTCCAATAAAGCCCCCATATAAGGTAGGAACAAGTCCACAATAAATTAAAGAAGATTTACCACTTCCAGAAGCTCCAATCACAGCAACAAACTGATTATCTGACAGTTTTTTGAGAATATCTTCACTTTGGCCTTCCCGACCAAAAAACAAATGACTTTCTTCTACCTTAAACGGACGAAGTCCGGGAAAAGGATTGAAAATGCTATTGCCATTATTTGTATTGCTTGTAGATGCCATCTTATTTGAATTTTTCAATGATTGGTTTTAATAAATCATTTGGGCTCTTTCCATTTGCATATAATACTTCCAAATCATTTATTTTAATATTGAATTCAGGTGCATTTCCTGAATCATGCAATATTGTTTTAAACAAAAATGGTTTTTTTCGTCCAAAACCTGGAGCCTTCAATATATCACTTAGTTTACTGTTTAACCATTGTTTATTATCATTTGGATAAACAATCAATATTCCATCACAATTTATTAGATTATGATAATGTTCCCGTAATAATTCTATTTTGTCTTGACTATTTGCTATTACTAAAACTGAGATTTTATTTTTGGAGAATTCTTGTTCAATTTCTTTTAAATATTTTTCATTCTCATTACTACTTATAATATAAACTGAATTAGCTTTCTTATTTTCAGATATTGATATTTCTTCCTTTACGGAGTTCAAAATAATGATTTTGTTTTTAATAATATTTTTAAAAACCTCTACCGGAGCTTGAATAATTTCAGTATTTCGTAACAATTCTATATTCCTTTTAAAACTTTCAATATATAGTTTTTGTTTTTCAGATTTTGGTTTTAAATCTGGTGGTATCCAAACAAGTCTATGAATATTTTTCTTTTGATTTACAAGCTCTTCTGCGACTTCAATAAATATATCATTTTGAAGTTCAACACCTGATATCTCAATATTTTTATTTAAAGGAGTATAATTGTTTCCAAAAATATGTACTGAAAGAACAGATTCCTTAATGTTTTCATGAACCATATCACTATAAGAAATTAGATCAGAAGAAAAATTCTTATGTGGTAAAACATTATATCCTAAATGTTCAAGTTCGCGTATTATAATTTTCCGATTTCGATTTTGATCTTTACTTGTTTGCGCCACGTAAATATTCTGCAGGGCTTCTTCAGGCTTCTTATTTATATGATATAATAATTCCTTTATTTTATAAGATATATCAAGGAATTTAAGCCATATATCATTTTTCAGTTCATTTATTCCTTCAGATAGATCAACTTTTTTTTCTGTTACTTCATCATACAGTTTAATTGAAAAACCAGCACTCGTACTTTGTTCTACTTCATGATCACAATAAACATTAATTAAAACAGATGTTTTATGGTCACTGTTTTCATTTAAAACTGATTCAGTATTAAGATCATTCTGCAGAAACATCTGAATAATAATCAATTCGTCTGTATTTTTCTTTTGTGCAAAATCTTCAAATTCAAGTTTCAAGTTAAAATTTGATTTTACTATTTGCTTTAAACCAATACTAATAATTGTTTGGAATTTATCTATCCAATAGATATTCTTCTCTGTTAACGATCCTTCTTTATTAGGAATATAAACAATAATATTTTCGGTTTTTTCAGACATAATTTTATTCGATTTTTACACCTATTATAATAATATCATCAACCTGTTCTTCTTTACCTCTCCATTGTTCCAAATGATCTTCGAGAATTTTTTCTTGTTCTTCAATTGGGTTCTTATGTATTTCAAGTAATAACTCTCTAAACTTTTTAACCATAAACTTACGACCGTCGTGTCCGCCAAACTGATCAGGATAACCATCAGAGAATGTATATAAAACATCTCCTTTCTTTAGATCAATTTCATGATTTGTAAATTTCGGCAGCTCATCATCAAAATTTCCACCAATTGCCATTTTGTTTCCTTTAATCTGTATAATCTCATTATCACGTACCAAACATAATGGGTTATTGGCACCTGCAAACTGAGCTTTCATGTTTTTATAATCAATTACAACAAGAGCCAAATCCATTCCGTCTTTAACCCCACTTAATCCTATTTTCTCATTTCCTTTTTCTCTTAATGTATTAACTACTCCTTGATTTAAGCAATCAAGAATCTTCGAAGCTTCGCGTGCTTTTTTAACATCAATAGCGTAGTTTAGCTGATTATTACCTACAATAGACATAAATGCTCCTGGAACTCCATGACCTGTACAATCAACTGCAGCATAAATTGTCAGATCGTTTTTCTTGGTCATCCAATAAAAGTCACCACTAACAATATCCTTTGGTTTATATAGAATAAAAGATTTTGGCAATAATTCTTTTACATATTTATCTGGAGGTAAAATTGCATTTTGTATTCGTTTTGCATAACGAATACTATCCATAATATGTTTATTTTTAATTTCAATTACTTCTTTTTGCTGAACTACCTCTGCAGTACGATCTTTTACTTTTTGTTCCAGTTCATTGTAATAACTCTCCAACTCTTCTATCATCGAATTAAACTTTTGTGAGAGAGTTGTGATTTCGTTATTTCCAACAACATCAGCACGTTCATCTAAATGTCCATTTGTTACTCTATTAACCTTATCAACCAGCTTCTTAATTGGGTGTGTAATAACTCGTGTTTTTTTGTATAACATAATTATTACAATAATAATTGTTAAGCCGAAAATAGAAACAAATTTTAAAAGCTCTCTTCTTAATAATAAATCTTCGGGTGTTCTGTCGGCAATTATACGTATTACGGCACCTTTATATAAATCCGAATTTGCCCTATGAATATATAAATAGGTATAATATAGTTTTTGCTTTCTTCGTTTTTTAAAAATCTTAGTTGAGTCCTGCTTCTCAAAGCGATCTTTCATAAAAAGGATTTCTTCGTCAGATAGCTCAATATCTTTTGTCAATGATATAGGATTATCTTTACTAATGAAGATATCAGCATCGTCAATTGAAGATTCATCTTGTGACAGTTTTTTAACAGTACTTTTCGCAAAGCCAATAATTCGGTCTGCGCTTCGAGAATATATTCCCAATTCAACTATGTACTTTCCATCTAAAGTAGGATGATATGTATATTTTTTCAAGCTCTTTGTACTATTTTCAATAGTAAATCTCTCAATTACGAATTTTCCCTTTTCAAATATTCCATTAATTAGATGTTCATGTTCTTCTCCAAAATCATCCAAATCAATACCCAAATCGGCTTTGAATGTAGTATTAACAATAATTCCTTCCTGATTAATAATATAGATGTCTTCCATCTCGGGATCCATTCCCAATTCTTCTCTAATTTTATCAAGATCGGTAAACTCTATATTCTTTGTATCTTTAAAATAATCATGAACCAATTTATTGCTATACGATTCCATCATTGGATTCAAATTTTGTTCTACAATCTCAAGTGCCACTTCCATAAATTCCATTATATTAACTATCTCCTGAGAAATAATTGTATTCTTTGTATCAATTGAATCTCTTAAATTTGATTTTGTTTGATTATAATTAAAAGCACCTAAAATTAGTAATGCTAAAACCGCCGGAATTACTACATTTAATATAAGCTGCTTAAAAATTGTAGTTTTTCGCATATAATAAGCTTTAATTTTTCTAAATAATTTAATAAACATATACCGCAGTGTTTTTTACTTATGATTTCTATTTATATAATTTTTCTGCATTCATTTTTCTTGCAAGCCATTTAATAACTGAACCCTCTAATTTACCAAAATCAAACATATTGTAAATCAAATCCCTTTTCTCAATGTAATATATCCAGCTACTATTGCTTTGTTTTAATGATATCTTCCTATTTGGATTTCTTAAAATTTCGTTCATATCATACAATTCTCCTTCTACTAATTCAATTTTTATATCATCGAGGACTAATGTAGCAGGTTCTCCTTTCAAAATAAGAATCTTATCTTTAATATCAGAGATAATAATATCTTCCGGATCATATGTGTCAAATTTTAAAGTATGTAAGTTTTGTGCTAATTCATACAAGTATCTTCCATCTACATTTTTAAAATATTCTATTGATTTTAAAAACGCTGTCTTTTCAACATATAAATGATTGTGTGTTGATGATAATAACTCTATCGAATTATCAAGCTCCTCTTTGTATGACAAATTTAATCTACTGCTAACTGAATTATAATTATCTGAATTAATTGAATTTATAACAACACCTGCAGTTTCTCTCAATATTTCGTTAGGATTGAAAATATGAGCAACAAGATCTTTTGGTATTTCTTTTGTTTCCTTTTCACTAAAAGCATTTATTGCACAAGCTTTAGTCCATATATTAATAAAATTTATATCTCTGTTTATAATAGAGATCAGTAAATCATCAAATCTTAATTTTTCGACTGGATAAAACATTTGAAGTTGTTTTATTTTTTCAATCAAAGAAATATCCTCCACAATAGGGAATAATTTAGGTTTAATTTCTTCATCAATAAATAATTCTAATAACTCAAGAGCATAACTTGATCCTTCGGCAGTTCCACTTTCAATATTTTCTTTAACATGCATTACCGACTTTGAGTCATATGTTAAAGATAACAAGAGATATAATAGAATATAATTCGCCTTTAATTCTTCATCAATTGCATCTTTTAAATACACATGTTCAGTAATCTCATCCATAGTACATTTAGCTGCAATATTCCAGCTCATAATTCCAATATGTTTTTCAATGATCTGGTGCAAATAGATAAGATGCTTCTCGTTTACTTCAAAATTGGATTTGCTTAACGTTAAAAGTACTTGATTTAGAATTTCCTCATTTGGGTGATCCAGTTTCTTCACTAGTAATTCAATAGCGTTTTCGCCGCCTATTTCTCCTATAAGCTTAACAATTCTAAGCAATACCCGATGACTTGCTCCTGTTTTATAAAATAGCAGATCAACACTTGGTAATGCTGACTCTCCAAATTGTAACAATGAATCATATGCATAGGTAATTAAACCAGGTGTATCAAG
>DAOUTQ010000073.1 GCA_030668615.1 Bacteroidales bacterium
AAATATCTCCCATCTATCGTATATCGCTGAGTCAACTTTTTCATAATTCTCATTAAAATCATAAGATGTAGCATCACCCATATTTTGAAACATAGATCCTCGTAAGCCATAGTTTAATGTTAACTTATCTAATAATTTGTGTTCATTGCTTAGATAAATACCATATTCGAGAGCATAAGATTCAGGCATTGAGATTGTAGTATTTGCAGATGTACCCATACTGTTCGCTACACCAGGAATAAAGTGATGATGAATAACTTCTAATCCAAATTTTATTGTGTTTTTGGGATTTGGATAATAATTTAAATCAGCTTTAAATTTGAAATCTTCAAGATTAGAAATCCAATTGAAACCAAGATTATCATCCCCGCTTTGCATTTTATAATCATATTTGCTATAAATGAAAGAGAAGTTTGAAAATAGTTTTTCTGTAAATAAGTGATTCCAACGAGTTGTTAAGGTATAATTACCCCAGTCAAAACTATATAAGTCGCTAAATTTTAGCACATCACGTCCAAAATAACCAGAGACGAATATTCTGTCTTTATCGCTTATTGTATAATTTGATTTTAGATTTAAGTCGTAAAAGTAAAGTTTTGTTGATTTCATAGCATCATCGCTTGATAATAATAGCATCAGATCTACATATGTTCTTCTACCTGATACTAAAACAGACCATTTATCTTTAATTATGGGTCCTTCTAAGGTTAGTCGTGAAGAAATGGTTCCTATACCTCCTGTGGCTTCAAGTCCCTTCTGGTTTCCTTCCTTCATTCTTATGTCTAAAAGTGAAGATAACCTACCTCCATATTGCGCTGGAATATCTCCCTTATAAATCTTTAGATCTTTTACAGCATCATTGTTAAAAATTGAGAAAAAGCCCATAAGATGAGAAGCATTATAAACTGTTGCTTCATCAAAAAGAATAAGGTTTTGATCTGGACTTCCTCCACGCACATTAAAGCCCGAAAACCCTTCTCCGGTAGATTGTATTCCGGGTAAAAGTTGTAAAGTTTTAATTACATCAATTTCTCCCATTAATGCAGGTATTTTTTTAATTTCTTTCGCCTGCAATTTCACAGTAGACATTTCTGTTCTTACAATATTTTCATTTTTTCTTTCGGCTGTAATTACAACTTCTTCAAGTGTTTCCGATGCTTCTGATAATGATATGTCAATCCTTTTATTTTCGTTCAGGTTAATTTCTTTTACCTGTATTTCATGTCCGATATATGAATAATCAATACTGTGTTTTCCTTCAGGGAGAGTTATTGAATAGAAACCATATACATTAGTTACTGTTCCGGATTCTAATTCCCTGACATAAATAGTTGCTCCAATAAGTTCTTCTCCGGAACTGTTTTTTACATAACCGCTAATGGTGTATTTATTCGCAAGAGTAATTGAAAATGTAAATAATAGCGATAAAAATAGAAGTAAGTGCTTCATCAGTATTTAAATTTAATCTTAAAAAACGACCTCTTTAGTGCAATTATTATGCCGCAAGAAGCACAAGTTAAGAGTTTTTTAATGCTTTAACAATTTCTTTTCTTTCGATGTATTTAGTATAAGTTGCACAATTGTATATAAAAATAAAAATACGGCAAGAAATCCAGATAATCTCCCGATAAAATCGCCATATTTAACATAAAAAGTTATTTTGGCATTGGCTTTAAGAGTGTTTTTTATAGCATCAGACACCCACCATTGTGTTTTATTCAAAATTTCACCTTTTTGATTAATAAAGGCAGAAATTCCTGTGTTTGCAGATCTGGCAACACTTCTTCTCGTTTCAATAGCTCTTATTTGTGAATAATTTAAATGTTGTTTGTAACCGGGCGAATTACCCCACCAACCATCGTTTGTTATTACAAAAATAAAATTGGCGCCTTTTTTAATATAATCTGTTACAAATTCTCCGTAAATAGATTCGTAGCAAATTACGGGTGCGATCCTGGTATTATCCGATGAGTTTTTAAATGTATCTCTGTATTTTTGAGTGCCACGGCTTCCACTTGTTCCTCCCAAATCAAGTATTACATTTTCCAGAAGCTTAAATAATTTTGGGTACGGCATCTTTTCAACTCCTACAACTAATTTTGATTTATGATAAATTGGAAAATAATTGCTTGTGTCAATTTGAATTGCCGAGTTAAAAACATCATAATGCACATTTTCTTCTTTCCAATATCTTGCTGTTTTAGAGAGCTTCTCACCTTGAGCATATCTTTTGTAATAGTCCATTCCAATTACAAAATTTACACCGGGGCGGTTATTTACGAAGTTTTCTATTGCTTGAATTGAGTAATTGTCTTTCAGATTATGCTCCCACAATGAATTGTTTAAAGCTGTTTCGGGAGCTACAACATAATCAGTGTTTTCGTCGGTTAAACTGTCTGCCAGATTAAGTATAATATTTAGTTGCTGAAAATGCGACATTCCTCCAAATTTATCATTATAAGGGTCAATGTTTGGCTGTAATACAACAATGTTGTACTCTTTCCCTGTTTCTGTATAGTTCCGGAAAATCGATAAAGAAATTAAAACCGGAACAATAATTAGTAAAAAGTAAGATATTAATTGCGGAATTTGTATTCTTAAATTTCGGTTATTAATGTATGATTTGATTATATAAAACAAAAATAAATTTAAAATAAGAATCCATAAAGTTCCCCCTAATGTTCCTGTATATTCGTACCATTGTATTAATTTAATATCTTTTGCAAGGGCATTTCCAAGATTTAACCATGGCCACGATATTTCTGCATTTAAATAAAAGTGCTCAAAACCGGTCCAGTAAATTATAAATGAAAAATTGCCGATTTTAGATCCAAGTTTTCTTTTTGTAAAATGAAACAACCAGAATATTGTTGTCATTAATAAAGTATTAACAATTACTGCTGCCACAACCGCAATAAAAGCGGCATTGTATATCCAAAATGTAGTTAGAATATTCCAGGTTGAAAATATTAAAGCAGCATATCCAATAAGTACTATAGATCCGTTTTTTTGTTTGGTGGAATATAAATAATCTTCTATTAATAAAAGAGGAACAAATGCAATAAGGATTATAATTCCGGAAAATTCTTGATACCATGGAAGTGCTAATAGAATGCCACTTAACAGAGCTAAGAATAAAAAAGTTGTTCTTTTCACTTTTTAGATCTTTTATTAACTAAATAAACTCCTGTAAATATTAATCCGATCCATAAAAACTGAATTAATGATAATTTTTCACCATCAAATAGTCCCCACATAATTGCAAAAACCGGAATGAAATACGTAACAGAAGCTCCAAAAAGTGCCGATGTCTGTTGTATTAATGTGTTGAAAATAACTAATGCTAAAACTGTTCCTATTACTGCAAGTATTGCTATATAAGCAAGGTTTAGCATGTAATCATTAGTTGAAAATGTAAAAGAAAAATCAGTAAAAAGTAAATATATACCTGCAAACGGACCAGCAAACATAAATGCCATTGATGTAAGCTCTAATCCATTTAATCCTTTAATTTTATATTTTACCTGATTTACATTAATACCATAACATATGGTTGCAGCAACTATGAAAAGACCATAATAATTAATGTTATCAAGAATATTCCCGCCATTTGTAGAATATGTAATCAGTCCCATAGCTCCTGTTAGTCCAAGGAAAACACCAATTGCATTAATGAGTTTTGCTGTGCTTTTGTAAAAAAGCAATCCAATAACTAATGTAAACAAAGGTGTAACAGAATTTAATATTCCGGCAAGCGAACTATCAACCTGAGTTTGAGCTTTTGTAAACAGAAATGCAGGAATAGTTGAACCAATAAATCCTACAACTAATAACGAATAAATATTATCCTTCGTAACTTTTTTCAGGTTTCTTATACCAATTGGTAAAAATGCTAAAAACGAAATAAATATTCGAAATGCTGCAACTTGGTCATGACTATATGAACGAAGCCCCTTTTTCATAAGAATAAAACTGCTTCCCCATATGAAAGATAGAAAAAGCAATGTTAACCATTGCCATCCTCTGTTTTTTAAATCAACTTTTATCATTCGTGTATTTTAAGATGCTAAAGATAAAATATAATTAACAATTCCTGAACCGACTTGTTCTATCTTTTTGCAAATACAATGTTTTTTGTATAGTTTTCTTTATTAAAAAAACTAATTTTGCAAATACTTTTCATAAATCAAGGCAAAATGACTGATCACAAGATTTATATAGCAGGAGAATTTGTTAATACTAACCAAAAATTAGTGGTAACAAATCCTTTTGACAATTCTGTTATTGGAGAATCGTATTTAGCTGGTAATGAAGAATTAGAAAAGGCCATAAAAGCAGCTTTATCCGTAGAAAAAGAAATGCGTGATTTGCCATCGTATAAAAAGTACAAAATATTGATGGATATTGCTGCTCAAATTAAAAGTAAAAAAGAGGAACTTGCATTAATATTATCAAAGGAAGCAGGAAAACCTTTAAAGTATGCAGCAGGTGAAATAGATCGTGCTATACAGGTTTTTACCATTGCAGCTGAAGAATCGAAAAGATTGCCAAAAGAATATTTTTCAATAGATTGGACACCTGCAGGTGAAGGAAAGGAAGGTTTAATAAAATATTTCCCTATAGGATTAATTGCAGGAATTGCTCCATTTAATTTCCCATTAAATCTTGCAGTACATAAAATTGCACCTGCAATAGCATCAGGAAATCCGATTATTTTAAAGCCAGCAAGATCAACGCCATTATCTGTTCTTGAATTAGCAAAGATTATTGATAAAACAGATTTGCCTGAAGGAGCATTTTCTGTTTTGCCAATGGATCGCGAAGCAGGAAATCAGTTGGTAACAGACGATAGAATACAGATGTTATCATTCACAGGATCTCCTGATGTTGGATGGAAAATGAAATCAAATGCTGGGAAAAAGAAGATTGCACTTGAGCTTGGCGGAAATGCAGGAGTTATTGTTTCTGATCAATCAGATATTGATTTAGCGGTGAAAAAATGTTTAGTTGGGGCATTTGCATATTCAGGTCAGGTGTGCATTCATGTTCAAAGAATTTTTGTTCAAGAAAATATTTTTGAAACTTTTATTGATAGATTTATTAAAGGAGTAAAAAAATTGAAATTTGGAGCTCCTGATGATATAAATACAGATATTTCTGTAATGATCGATGAAGAAAATTCAACTCGAGTTGAGAGTTGGGTAAAGGAGGCCGTAGATGAGGGTGCTGAAATTTTGCATGGAGGTGTAAGAAAAGGAACTTATTTTGAACCTACAATTATTACAAACACTAAACAAGAAATGAAAGTTTGTGCATTAGAGGTTTTTGGACCAGTTGTTACTATTGAAAAATACACAGAGTTTAAAAATGCCGTCGATAATTTAAATAATTCGGAATATGGCTTGCAGGCAGGTGTTTTTACAAATAGTATAAACGAAATGAATCATGCTTTTAATGAAATAGAAGTCGGTGGCGTAATTATTAATGACGTTCCTACATTTAGAGTTGACCATATGCCATATGGTGGAGTGAAAAATTCTGGTTTTGGAAGAGAAGGTGTTAAATATTCCATTTTTGAAATGATGGAACCTAAATTGATGATAAAGAACACAGATTATTAACTAAATTGTATTGATCAAATTGTGGAAATTGAATTTTTAATAAAAGGATTAGTTATAGGTTTTTTAGCATCCGTTCCATTAGGTCCGGTTGGTGTATTATGTATTCAGAGAACAATTAACAAAGGTAGGCTTTCCGGAATGTTTTCAGGAATGGGAGCAGCTACTGTCGATGCTTTTTTTGCATTAGTTGCAGCTTTAGGTCTTACATATATTATTAATTTTATTGAAGAGCAACAGTTTTATATTCAGTTAATTGGCGGGGTTATATTGATTATTATTGGGGCAAGAATTTTTTATGCCAATCCAATAAAACAAATTCGTAGACACAGAAGACGAAAGAATAAGTTAATTGAAGATTATTTTTCTGTATTATTTCTAACTTTATCAAATCCAGTAGCTATTTTCCTATTTGTAGCAGCATTTGCCGGAATAGGAATTGTAACTTCAAAGGATAACTCACTAAAATCTTCTTTTATTGTTGGAGGAGTTTTTTTTGGTGCCATGTTCTGGTGGTTAATACTTACATTTTTTGTTGATTTATTTAGGAAACGTTTTCGATTAAAACAACTATGGTGGATTAATAAAATTGCTGGAATTATAGTATTAATTTTTGGTATTGCAGCAATGTTGTCCGTATTCTTCAAATAGATTTTGAAGTATAATTTTCAATATTTATATTTTAAACAGAAAAAATAAGTGATGAATATTAAATCAGCAGAATTTATTTCAAGTTATGTAAGTTATAAAGACTGTCCAAAAACCAACACACCTGAATATGCTTTTGTTGGCAGGTCAAATGTGGGAAAATCTTCATTGATAAATATGTTGCTGGAAAGAAAAAAACTGGCTAAAATATCTCAAAGTCCTGGCAAAACACAGTTGATAAATCAATTTATGATTAATGGAAGTTGGGTTTTAACAGACTTGCCTGGCTATGGTTATGCTAAAGTTGGGAAATCAATGCGTAAAGATTTTAATAAACTTATTAATGATTATGCATTACACAGAGAGAACCTTATGTGTATGTTTGTTCTTTTAGATTCACGTCATGCAGCTCAAAAAAATGATTTAGGTTTTATGAAATGGTTGGGCGAAAAACAGGTTCCTTTTGTAATGGTATTTACAAAAGCAGACAAATTATCAAGCTCAGCAGTAAATAAAAACATAATGCATTATAAGAAGGAGATGTTAAAAGAATGGGAGAAACTTCCTGATATTTTTATTACATCTGCTGAAAATAAAATGGGTAGAAATGAATTGCTGGATTTTATAAGCAAAATAAATGACTCAGTAAATATTTAGTGTAATAATGCAAATTTCCTGCAAAATAAGGTGTAAAATAAAAGGATATTTATAAATTTGCAATTCCAAAAAAGAAGTATAAAACTATTGAAAATTAGATACAATGAGTCTTAAGCCTCCAATTAAAATTTTTTCAGGAACCAAGTCACGATATATTGCAGAAAAAATCGCAAAAGAATATGGTGTAGATCTTGGTAGTACAGAGTTTATTGAATTTAGTGATGGGGAGTTTCAAACTTCTTATGAAGAAACTGTTCGTGGATCATATGTATTCATTATTCAGTCTACTTTTCCTCCATCAGACAATTTAATGGAATTGCTTTTAATGATTGATGCTGCTAAAAGAGCATCGGCATATAAAGTAGTAGCTGTAATGCCATATTTTGGTTTTGCGCGTCAAGACAGAAAAGATAAACCACGTGTTTCAATAGGAGCAAAACTTGTTGCTAATTTGCTCACAGCAGCAGGTGTTGATCGTATAATGACATTAGATTTGCATGCTGACCAAATTCAGGGATTTTTTGATCTTCCTGTTGATCATCTTTATGCATCATCAATTTTTGTTCCGTATATAAAGAATTTAAATCTTGATAATCTTGTTATTGCGGCTCCTGATATGGGTGGTACAAAAAGGGCAAATGCTTATTCAAAATTCTTGGAAACTCCAATGGTAATTTGTCATAAATCACGTAAAAAAGCAAATGTAGTTGGGGAAATGACAGTTATTGGTGATGTTAAGGGAAAAAACGTAATTATTCTTGATGATATGATTGATACGGCAGGTACTGTTACAAAAGCTGCTGATATGATGATAGAAGAGGGAGCGCTTAGTGTAAGAGCATTTGCTACTCATGCAGTTTTATCCGGACCTGCTTATGAAAGAATTAATGATTCTGGAATAACAGAGTTGGTCGTTACTGATTCATTACCTATAAAACCAATCTCAGATAAGATAAAAGTATTATCTGTGGCTGATGTTTTTGCGGATGTAATAAACAAAGTATATAATTATCAGTCGATAAGTTCTAATTTTATAGTTTAATATTATATATTTGCACACCAAAATATAAAGCATATTGTTAAAAAGTGTGATGGGGAATAAGAAGCTTTAAAAATTTTAGTATTATTCTGAGTAGCACGCAACTAAAGAAAAAATGAAATCAGTAGAAGTAAAAGGTAATTTAAGAGAAAAAGTTGGAAAAACAACTTCTAAGAGTTTAAGAAGAGAAGATCAAATACCTTGCGTAGTGTATGGTAATGGGGAAAATGTACATTTTCATACTCATGAGAGATCTTTTAAAAAATTAGTGTATACACCAAATGCATATCTTGTAAATTTAGATATTGATGGTAAAAAGCATCAGGCAGTTTTAAGAGCAATTCAGTTTCATCCTGTATCTGATAAAATTATTCATGCAGACTTTTTTGAAGTAACAGAAAAAGAGCCGTTATGGATTCAAATGCCTGTAATAACTGAAGGTACTCCTGTTGGAGTTATTAATGGCGGTAGATTAGTTCAGAAAATGAGAAAGGTAAAAGTAAAAGGATTACTTTCAGTTTTACCTGATGATATAAAAATTGATATCTCAGATTTAGTAATTGGTCAATCAATTAAGATTGGTGATTTGAAAATTGAAGGTCTTGAGTTTATGGAGCCTGACAATGCTGTTGTAATATTAGTTAAAACTGCACGTGCTGCTATTGTTGATGAGGTTGAAGAAGGCGAAGAAGGAGAAGAAGGAGAAGAAGGAGAAGAAGGTGCTGAAGGCGAAAAAGCTGAAGGTGGAGAAGCTCCAGCTGCTAAAGGAAAAGAATAATATAATTTAAACAGATAATTGGTATGAAGTACCTTATTGTCGGTTTAGGAAATATGGGTAGCGAATACATCAATACCCGACATAATATTGGATTTAAAGTATTGGATGCATTAGTTAATGCATCCAATACTTCTTTTCAGGACCGCCGTTATGCTTTTCGCGCAGAATATAAATACAAAGGAAGAACTTTTGTGCTTATAAAACCTACAACTTTTATGAACCTAAGTGGTAAGGCTGTAAACTTTTGGTTGCAAAAAGAAAAAATTTCTGTCGAAAAACTTCTGGTTATTGTTGATGATGTAGCTTTACCATTTGGCTCATTACGTTTAAGATCTAAAGGAGCAGATGCAGGACACAACGGATTAAAAGATATCAATTTAAATTTGGGTCATCAAAATTATTCAAGATTAAGATTTGGAATAGGAAATAACTATCCGAAAGGAGCTCAGGCTCATTATGTGCTTAGTCCATGGGGTGATGACGAAAAAACGCAACTTCCTGAAAGAATTGAACTGGCGATTGAAATCATAAAAAGTTTTGGAACTATTGGAGTTGCTAATACCATGAATGAGTTTAATAACAGGTAATTTTTTTTTTGGTCATTGAATTTTAATAAATTGAATATAATTTGGAAATTAGTGTTGATATTTCGAGATTTCCTGAGAATAAAATATAGAACAGCATATTTGAGTTCAGATAAAAAATGGAACAAGAAAATAATTTACGCATAGATAAATGGCTATGGGCTGTAAGGATTTTTAAAACACGAAGTCAGGCAGCAGAAGCTTGTAAAAAAGGTAAGGTTTTAATTGATGATGTTCAGGTTAAACCTTCACGTGTTATTAAGGTTGGAGAGATTGTACATATAAAAAGACCACCGGTTACATTTCAATTTAAAGTTTTAGGATTATTAGGGAAAAGACAGTCAGCTTCAATTGTTGTAAATTATGTAAAGGATATTACACCGGAAGAGGAGAAGTTAAAATTGGATATGCAAAGATTTACAGGTTTTGAATTAAGAAACAGAGGGATAGGAAGACCAACAAAAAGAGAACGACGTTTAATTGATGATTTAAAAAAGAAAATATAATTATGATAATTGCTCGAGAAAAGAAAAGAGAAAGCATTGCTGAGTATATTTTATATATGTGGCAGATTGAAGACCTTATTCGTGCTTATGGGCTTGATATTAAGGAAATAGATAAAAATATTGTTCAGCGATTTGAGCAACCTGATCCAGTAAAAAAAGAAATAAAAGATTGGTATGAAGGTTTAATTGATTTAATGAAGGATGAACAAAAAACCTTGTCAGGGCATTTGCAATTTGTACAAAATACGATAAATGATCTTTATGAATTTCATTTACAACTACTAAAATCTCCTGAACAACTTGATTATATTGATTTGTATAATAAAGCAAAGGCAGGAATTGTTGAGTTAATGAATAAATCAAATGGAACGGTTGAAAATGAAATAGAAGCTTGTTTTAATGGATTATACGGATTGTTAATGCTTCGTTTACAACAAAAAGCAATATCTCCAGATACTATTTCTGCTTTAAGTAATGTAAGTCAGTTAATAGGGCTACTTAGTAAGAATTATAAATTAGACGAAGAAGGTAAAATAGAATTATAGGTTTAAATAAATATTAAAATTCGAATAGCATATTTAGTTCTAATAAACTTAAAAACTAAAACTATTAAAATGAAAGATCTGAAAGATTCAATATATCCGGAGATGGTACAAAATCTTCCAGATGCTGATATTCCATTTAATGGAGTACAAGGTAAATTATTTCAGAGTAAAGATCATCAGATAGTCTTTTTTACAATAGAACCCATTGGTGTTGTTGCAGAACATTCGCATGGTGCTCAATGGGGAGTTGTTTTTGAAGGAGAAATGGATCTTACTATTGATGGTATTACTAAAACATACAAAAATGGAGACCGCTATTTTATTCCTTCAGGAGTAAAGCATTCAGCAAATTTCAAAGAAAGAACACAGCTGATGGATTTCTTCGAAGATAAAGATCGGTATTTGATAAAGTGATTTAGAGTAAAGGCTATTTTATAAAGATTTGTATTTATAATTGTTTTCAGGAAGAAAACAACTGGCTCTTTTCCCAAACCACCTAAATCGATTTTTTGAGATATCTTTTCCTTTTTCATTTGTTTGTTCAGGGATGTAGATTTCTAATAGTTTACTCTGAATAACAGGATTTAAAATTAAATGTTTAAATACGAAGAATATATTAATTAAAGCAACCATAATATATTATAAATTCAGGAATCTTTATTATTTGATAAGAGTTATATCTCCAGCAAGTTCAAAGGCTCTTCCATTTGTAAACTTACCTTCTGCTTTCCATACATAAACATCAGGTTTTGCCATGTCTCCATTTATTTTACCATCCCAGCCGGCACTTAGGTCTTTTGTTGTAAAAATTAGTTCACCCCATCTGGTGTAAATTAACAGTTCGTATTTTATAACTCCTTCTGATACTGGTCTAAAAATATCGTTTAGGCCATCGTTATTAGGTGTAAATGCATTAGGAAATTTAATCTCACCAGCACCTAAGATTTCTACTTCTTCTATTTTTAAAAGAGAATCTACACACCCGTTTGCGGATGTAACTGTTAATCCAATATCATACAATCCTATTTCAGTGTAATTATGAGTAACATCTCTTGAAATACCTGTACTTCCATCTCCAAAGTCCCAAAGATATGCACAACCTGCAGTATCATTGCACTCTGATAAATTAAAAAATTCTACTCTGCCAACAAGATCAAAATTCAGCATTACTAACCTTGGTGATGCTTCAAAATTAGCAACTGGATTGGAATAAACCCGAATTGTTTCATATTCATAATCTTCGCCTGCTCCTTCTTCACTTGTAGCAGTCATTTTTACATAAAACACACCTGCTTTTTCATAATTATGTGTTACAATTTGTCCTGTGGCAGTATTGCCATCACCAAAATTCCATGAATAATCGTAACCATCTCCATATGGTGATGAAGCCGCTGTAAATGTTACCTCAAAACCACCATGCAGGCATCCTCCTGTTTTGTCAGCAACAAAATCTGCATTTACAGCTGGTGGCAGGATCGTTATTGAATTAATAACAATATCGCTGCAAGTACTTGTTTGGCTATTAACTGTTAGTTTTATGTTGTATTCGCCCCAATGATCATACAAGTGATTTCCTGGTTCTTTTGTTGTTGATGTTTGTGTATCATCAAATTCCCAAAGATAATCAAAAGGTCCTGCAATAGGACTGGTTTTATTATCCAGATCAACCTGATTGTCAGGAAATCTCTGTATAACAGGGTTTGCATCAAATTCAGCTATAGGCTGTGCATAGGAGGTAACAGGCTTAGTAATGGTGTCTCTGCAATTATACTCTGATCTTGCAATCATCACAATATCATAAACTCGATCCGTAGACCATGTATTAGTAAAAGTATGAACCGGTGCAATGTCGTTGGATGTTCCGTCTCCGCCAAAATCCCAGTAAAAGAATTTAGCTGGACTTGATGAAGGATCAGAATCAAAGCTCACTGTAACTGGACTACAACCATTCTGAGGCGTTGCAGTAAAGTCAGCAATAACATCTGGGAATACATTTAATACAAGTGATGTGCTGTCACTGCAACCATCTGTAGTAGTTACCCAGTGTTCGAGTGTATAATTCTGAACTGTATCAATTAATGTGTTTGGATAAGAATAAGTTAAACTTGTATTGGAGGTATTCGTATTTCCGTCTCCGAAACGCCATTCAAAGGAATCAAAACCTTTCGATTCAAAATTATTCATATTAGCAACAAGGTCAGGACAAGATGATGTATTATCAATCCAAAATTTTGATAATGGTAAATGGTAAACAGAAACTTGATCTGTTACTGTATCAGAACAATAATTAGCTGATAATACAATTTGTTCAATAGTATAATTCAGATCTGCTAATCTGCTTGGATTATAGAATGTATGAAAAGGACTGTCAGAGCCAGATGATGCCCCATCTCCAAAATCCCAGATGTATGTTGTAGAAGCCGGAACTAGTGCTGCATCTGTAAACTGAACTTCCAATGGATTACAACCATTATCAAGATCCATCGTATATCCGGCAGTTACACTTTCGTAAACTGTTATTGTATCGACGTGTACAGAAGAACAGCCCTCTGCGTTTTCGGCAGTAAGTTTAACCTGATAGTATTGTGATGCAAGATGATTATTATTAGTATATGTATGGTTAAAATCCGACTTGTCTGTTGGAGAACCTCCTACAACTACTCCATCAATTTGCCATTCGTAAGTATTGGCGATATTTCCATAAGATGTATTGGTAATTGTTGTATTAAACGGAGGACAACCTTCGCTGCTTTCAACAGAGAATCCTGCATCAACTTTTGAGTAAACAGTTATTGTTGTGCTTGCAGAATCAATACATTCATTAACAGATTCTGCAACCATTTTAATATTAAATAGTTTATTACCGGTTGTATTGTTGATAAAAGTATGATCAGGAGATTCTAATGTTGTTGAAGAACCATCACCAAAGTACCAATTATATGAGTTTCCATTAATAGTGCTGTTTGTAAAGTCAATTGTTAAAGGATTACAACCGCTTCCTGCGATGGGCGTGTATGAGAATTGTGCATCAATTTCTGTATATACGGTTAATGTTCTTTTTAATGTATCGTAACAGTTATTTCCGTTATCAGCGATTAGTGTCAGGTTAAATGTTTGTGTAGCACCACTGTTATTATAATAGATTTTTGTAAAAGTGTTATTGATAATAAATGTAGAATCGGCTACTAATAAATCATCATCATCCCAGAAAAACCTGTAATTTCCACCTCTGGAATTATTGGTTATCTGAACTTCCAATGGAGAACAATCACTAATGATATTTACATCAAAATCGGCCAGAACATATGGATGTACAGAAATTGTTGTGGATGTATCATGTACACATCCATCAACGGAGGTAACTTGCAAATTAACATCATAGTCTTTTTGGATATCAGAAGTGTTATTGAAAGTATGTGGTGGGTTTGCCAAGTTGGATGAACCACCATCTCCAAAATCCCAGTTATAAAGTATAGCATTAAGGGAAGGTCCGCTGTTGAAAGTTACATCAAAAGGATGGCAATCAATCGCAGCCATGGGTGTAAAGTCAGCTTTTGCATCTGAAAAAACATTGATAGGAATTATTAGTGTATCGTGACAGTTACCCGTCACATCAATTACAGATAATTCAACATTATAAGTATCTGTAACACCTGATACATTGGTATAAGTTTCTGCTAAAGGGTTAATTCCAGAAGGTGTACTTCCATTATCGAAATCCCAATTATATGTACCAATACCAAGATAAGATACAGCCTCAACATCTAAAGTAAATGGAGAACATCCTGCAGAAGGATCAATAGCAAAATCTGCTTTTACAAATGGGTGAACAGTTACATTTGTACTTGTAGTATCCTGGCAACCATTAACTGTTGTAACAGTTAACTGTGTATTGTAAATGACATCTGCACCACCAAAATTTCTATAAGTATGATTCGGACCTGGTAGATTAGAATATGTTGCATCACCAAAACTCCAATCGTAAATAGATGCCCAGACAGATGAAGTATTAACAAAACTGACTACTGTGGAGTCACAACCAATAATATTTATTGGTGTAAAAGCAGCAGTTACTTCTGAATATACTTTTATAGGCAATGTTAAACTATCCAGACAGCCTCCGTTTCCTTCCACTCTTAATTTCAAATTCCTTGTTAACGGACTTCCGGTTATATTATTATAAACATGGCTTCCTGGGTTTATACTATTATCCACAGGATCTCCGTCATCATAATACCATTCATAAATGTTAATGTCTCCTATTGAAGTATTAATAATATTTACATTTAACGGAGAGCAACCTTCTGCGGTATCAATTTTAAAATCGGCCAGTGTTCTGTAAACGGTTATATTGCCAGTTGTATCATCATTACAGCCATAATCAGATTCAACATGCAGAGAAAATCCAAAAATAGTATCGTGAGTAAAATAATTATTGTATGTGTGATTAATTGTTGCTGCAGTTGAATTTGAAAAGATTCCGTCACCAAAATCCCAATCAACCAGAGACGCCCCGGTTGAATTGTTAGTAAACACAACATCAAGCGTATTACAACCTTCGGAAACATCAACCGCATAATCTGCTTTAATTATTGGGTAAACTCTTATGATCCGCTCAAGTGTATCAGTACAGTTATTAGCATTCTTAACCACTAATCTCAATGTATAATCAATAGGAGCAGCAGTTATATTTGTATAAGGAATAGTAAATGAAGCTGCAGAAGTATTTGAATCTTCTACACCATCACCATCATAATCCCACGAATAAGTAGTTATTCCACCTTTCGACAAGTTGTTTATAGTAACATCAATTGGTGCGCACCCAACATTCTTGTCAACTGAAAATCGTGCTTCAATAAAAGGATTTACTGTTATGTCTTTTGTAGCAGTATCTTTACAATTATATGGTGATGTATTAATCAGTGTCACTGTAAATATAGTATCAGTACTATTTACATTCTCATAAATATGAAATGGGTCTATTGAGTCAACTGCAATATAACCATCACCAAAATCCCAATAATTCTGATCTAAATTACCGCTCGAAGTATCTGTAAATTGAACATCCAGTGGGTTACATCCTAAATCAAAATCCTGATCAAATCCGGCAATTATCTCTGGGAATACATAAACAAACCGTGAAAATTTATCGGTACATGCAAATTTATTTTTAGCAAGCAAGGTAATATTATATGCTGTATCGGATAAAGTAATATTATCATAAATTTTGCTTGTAACTGCGGCAGAATCATTTGTAATTATGTCATAAATTCCATCGCCATCAAAATCCCACCTAAAATCATTTGCTGCATCAGTCAAATTATCAATTTGTATTGAATGTGGAGCACATCCGTTTGGATCGTCAATCTGAAAAAAAGCGGTGACACTCTGTTTGATTTCAAGAAAAATATTTAAAGTATCCTGAGCACATGGGCCACTTATAATTACAGCATACTTATGAAATCCAACAGGGACATTAGTCAGAACCGGGCTTGCAATAAGTGGGTCAGACAGATATTCAGCTCCTCCTGTTATCTCATTAAACCATTCGTAGCTGGTTCCTCCTCTGGCAGTAAGTTGAATTGAATCTCCAAAACAAACACTTGGATATTTCCAGCCTGTACTTACTTCTTCAGCTTCTGCAGTATTAATTCCAAAATCAGAAAAATAACCATATTGAGTAGAATTAGCTGCAACTGTAGCAATGACACCTAAATGAAATACTTGTTCTGTATTATAAAGTTTGGTAACCTCTCCGGTACTAAACAGGTCTCCTAATTGCTTCGCAAAAACAAAAACAGACCACCCACCACAACCAACCACCCACCACCCAGCATCAACACCCACAACATTCCCGTCAGCATATTTTATTCTAAATGCATCTTTAGCATCGGTAGGAACCATTGCATTTAAAAAAAACGGTTGGTTTCTTGGCCGGAATATCGTAATCTCATGCGAACCTGTACAACCATTTATTGATGGTAAAACTGCAC
>DAOUTQ010000035.1 GCA_030668615.1 Bacteroidales bacterium
GCTGCAAAAGCACTTGTTGAAGCAGGGGCAGACGCTGTAAAAGTGGGTATTGGACCAGGTTCTATATGTACAACTCGGGTAATTGCTGGTGTTGGATTACCTCAATTGACCGCAATATATGAAGTTGCTAAAGCGATTAAAGGATCAGGTGTTCCTGTTATTGGTGATGGTGGTTTGCGTTATTCAGGTGATATTGTTAAGGCTGTTGCTGCCGGAGCAAACACTGTAATGGCAGGTGGCTTATTTGCAGGTGTTGAGGAATCGCCTGGTGAAACAATTATTTACAATGGACGAAAATTTAAATCATATCGTGGAATGGGATCTATTGAAGCAATGCAACAAGGTTCAAAGGATAGATATTTCCAGGATGTTGAAGATGATATAAGTAAGTTAGTTCCGGAAGGTATTGCTGCTCGAGTACCTTTTAAAGGAAATTTATCTGAAGTTATTTACCAGTTAGTTGGTGGATTAAGAGCAGGAATGGGATATTGCGGAGCTTCTGATATTAATACATTAATGAAAGCAAGCTTTGTAAGAATAACAAACGCTGGAGTTGATGAAAGTCATCCTCATGATGTTGCTATAACACGAGAAGCACCAAATTATAGCAGACAATTTTAAAATAATATAAACTCTATAAAATCCTTAAGCATATGAAAAAGATTTGCTTGATAATTTGTTCTGTTTTACTATTAAATAATGCATTTTCTCAGAATCAAAAAGATGAAGTATTATTAACTATAGATAATAAGAAAATAAATAGCGAAGAATTTTTGCGAATTTACAATAAGAATAAAACAAACTTTTCAACCGGAGAAGTTACTTCAATAGAAGAATACCTTGATCTCTTTATAAATTTTAAACTAAAAGTGATTGAAGCAGAAAAACGCGGATTGGATACAACACGCTCTTTTGTTAGCGAATTTGAAGGTTATAAAAAACAGCTTGCAGCTCCTTATTTGATTGATGATCAGGTAAATGAAAAAGTAATAAAGGAAGCTTACGAAAGGATGCAAAATGAGGTAAGAGCCAGTCATATTCTGATTAAGATTGCTCTGGATTCTTCTCCTGAAGATACATTAGTTGCATATGAAAAAGCAATTGGAATCCGAAAAAGACTATTAAAAGGAGAATCTTTTGATATGGTTGCCAAAGGGAGCTCAGAAGATCCCTCTGTTAAAAATAATGGCGGTGATTTAGGATTCTTTACCGTTTTTCAAATGATATATCCGTTTGAGAATGCTGTTTATAATTCTGAAATAGGAGAAATTTCAAATCTTGTAAGAACCAGATTTGGATATCATATTGTTAAGGTTACAGATAAGCGAAAAGCAAGAGGACAAGTAAAAATAGCTCATATTATGCTCACTGTTCCTCGTGGTACAAGTCCTGAAGCCGAAAAACAGAAGAAGCTACTAATAAATGAATTATATCATAGAGCTAAACAAGGTGAAGATTTTCAAATATTAGCAAAGGAATATTCAGAAGACAGAGGTTCTGCGGGTAACGGTGGTGAACTACCATGGTTTGGAGCAGGACGTATGGTTAAGGAATTTGAAAAAGCAGCATTTGAGTTAAGTTCAAATGAAGAAATATCTCAGCCAGTGAGAACAGGATTTGGTTGGCATATATTAAAAAGAATTGATAGAAAAGATGTACCAACTTTCGAAGAGGCTTTGACTGAAATTAAAAGAAAAGTTAGTAAAGACCAAAGAGCAAAAGTTGCTCGTGAAGCATTAATAAATAATTTAAAAAAAGAGTATGGCTTTGTTCAGAACGAAGAAAATATTCCGGTAAAATATGATACAACAATAAATTCATATGTATTAAAACAAAAATATCTGGTTAACGACTCTGATTTAAATGGAGAACTATTTTCTTTCCTCAATAAGAAGTTTTACGAAAAGGATTTTATTGATTATGTAAATAGCAAAAAAAGGAATAAGGAACTTAACCCATATGATTATTTGATGTTGCATAAGGAATTTGTTAATAATATGATTTTAGAAGTAGAGGAGTCCAGGTTGGAAGAGAAATATCCTGAATATAGATATTTACTTAAGGAATATCATGACGGAATGCTACTATTTGAGATTACAGATCAAAAAGTTTGGTCTAAAGCTGCAAATGATTCAGTAGCATTAAAAGACTACTACAATAAGAATAAAGATAATTATATGTGGGATGAGCGTTGGGATGGTTCCATATATTATTGCTCAAATGAACAAACTAAAAATACTGTTTCAAAAATAATTAATAAAAAGAGTTTTGGTAAAAAAATCACTAATGATAAACTTCTTGAACAATTAAATATGGAAGAAGAAGTTTTAAGAATTGAATCAAACATTTTCGAAAAAGGTGAAAATATTTTTGTTGATAATTTAATTTGGAATGAAAAAAATACAAAGGAAAATATAGCCTTAATTTTACTTAAAGGAAAGGTTGTAAAGCCTGAAAATAAGCCCTTTAATGAATGTCGAGGAATGGTGATTTCTGATTATCAGGATTATTTGGATAAAGAATGGATAAAAAGTCTGAGAGAAAAGTACAATATAATTATAAATAGTGCAGTTTTATCATCAATAAAATAAATGAATATGATTACTTACCTAAAGTACATAACAATATTTGCTATAGTTCTCACGGTATCATGCAATAAGAATAGTATTGAAGATAATGATAAACCTTTGGCAAAAGTACATGACAAATACCTTTATGAATCGGAAATAAAAAGCCTTTTTACAACGACTTATTTAAAAGATGATAGTGTTACAATTGCCAGAAATTATATTAATGATTGGATAAAAAAGCAGTTAATGCTGCAAAAGGCTGAGCTTAACTTAGTAGAAGAGAGCAAAGATATTGAAAAACAAATTGAAGACTATAGATCATCACTGTTGATCTTCAAATATAAACAGGAGTATATTAATCAGAAAATGGACACCATTGTTACTGAAGAAGAAGTTGAAAATTATTATAATGAGTATTCGGGAAATTTTATTTTAAATCACAACATAGTAAAATCTTTATATTTAAAAGTTTCAAAAGAAGCACCTGATATTGATAAAGTAAAGCGTTGGTATAAATCGGATAATCCTGAAGAAATATCGCGATTGGAAGATTATTGTTACCAATATGCAACAAAATATGATGATTTTGGAAAAAATTGGATACCTTTTAATAATTTATTAATTGAAATACCTGTTAATATTAGCGATCAGGAAAGATATCTTAAGTATAATAAATATATTGAACCTGAAGATGATCTGTTTTATTACTTTGTAAGAATTTATGAATATTCATTAAAAAGTACAGTACAACCACTTGAATATGCACAATCAAAAATTAAAAGCATCATTTTAAATAAAAGAAAATTTACTTTTCTGGATGAGCTTGAAAATTCAGTATATAATGATGCACTAAACCATAACGAATTTATAATTTATTAAATATAAAAACTAATGAAACATTATTTTTGCAAACAATTCATATTAAGCTTGTTGCTTATATTTACAATAAAATTTGCTATAAGTCAGGAATTAATGATTGATCGGGTAGTTACTACTGTTGGTGATAAAATTATTTTACAATCTGATATTGAAAATCAGGTCCTTCAGTTTGTTTCTCAAGGAATCACTCCTTCTTCTGATTTGAAATGTAAAATTCTTGAAGAATTAATGATCCAAAAGTTATTACTAACTCAAGCAGAAATTGATAGTATTCAAGTTGGGCTAAGTAGAGTAGAATCAGAACTTGATAGGCGATTAATGTATTTCGTAAGACAAGTAGGTTCAGAAAAGAAATTGGAAGAATTTTATAATAAATCATTATTAGAGATTAAAGAAGATTTTAGACCTTTAATAAGAGAACAGCTTACAACTCAAATGATGCAAGGTAATATTATTGCTAATATTAATGTTTCACCAAGAGTAGTTCAAAAACATTACAAAAGCTTAAAAGAGGATAGTATCCCCTTAGTTAATACTCAGTATGAAATTAATCAAATAATAGTTTATCCACCTCAAAATGAAGAAGCCAGAAATGCTGCTAGAGAGGGACTGCTTGATCTAAGACAACGAATAATTAATGGCGAAAGATTTTCAACCTTAGCAGTGTTATATTCAGAAGATCCGGGTTCTGCAAGAAGAGGTGGTGAATTAGGGTTTAGATCAAGAAATGAACTTGACCCAGAATTTGCAAAAGCAGCATTTAGATTAAATGATGATGGCGGTATTTCCAGAATTGTTGAGTCCGAATTTGGTTTTCATATAATTCAGCTTATTTCAAAAGAAAGTAATCAGGTAAATGTTCGTCATATTTTGAAGATTCCGAAAGTAGATATTCAGCAAAAAATTGTAGCCAAGAATAAACTAGATAGCATTAGATTTTATATAAATGCGGATAGTTTGAGTTTTAAATCAGCTGCTTTAAAATATTCTGAGGACGAGCAATCCAGACTTAACGACGGCTTAATGGTAAATCCTGAGACTTCTTCAACTAAATTTGAATTAGATGCGTTATCACCTCAGGAATTTAATATTATTAAAGATCTAAAAACTGGAGAAATATCTAAACCTTTTGAGTCTGTTGATTATAATGGTAAAATAGTATATAAAATTGTTAGAATTAATAATATTATTGATTCTCACAGAGCTAATATGAAAAACGATTATGAGTTAATTGAGCAAATGACTTTAATGGAAAAACAGCAGGAAGTTATTGAGAATTGGGTTAATGAGAAAAGAAGTAAGACCTATATTCATATTGATAAATCGTTTATTAAATGCGAATTTCTGAAAGAAGGATGGATTAAATAAAAGTGGAAATAGTTCAGTTAGAATTTATTTGGTTTGGATAAGAAATTAATGGCTACAATGAGGAAATCTTTTTTTCGTATCTTTTTAATTTATTTATTAAGCATAACATGCATTTCAAGTGTTTCTGCTCAGAAAAAAGAACAGATATACATTAGAAATTCGGATGTATTATTAGGAGGTAGTCAGATTGGAGAAGGAGTACGGAGATTTATTGGGAACGTTATTTTCGAACACAATAATGCTACTATGTACTGTGATAGTGCCTATTTATTTAGCCAGCAAAATATAATTCATTCATTTAGTAATGTTCACGTTAGTAGGGGTGATACAATGCACCTTTATGGCGACTTTATGCTTTATAATGGTAATACAAGTATAGGTAACGTTCGAAACAATATACGGCTTGAAGATGAAGAAACCGTTTTGTACACAGATTCACTCGATTTTAATACATTTACTAACATAATAAATTATTATGATGGTGGTAAAATCGTTAATTCTGATAGCAGTGTGTTAACAAGTGAGCGAGGTTTTTATTATGGGAACGAAGATCTTTTCTTTTATATAGATAGCGTAATAGTAATTTCTCCGGATTATACTATTTATACAGATTCTTTAAAATATAATACTAACACCAAAATAGCCTATTTTATAGGTCCCACTAACATATATAGTGAAGATAATCATTTATATGCTGAAAAAGGTTGGTATAATTCGAATGAGAAAAAATACAGGTTTAACCAAAATGCAAGATATCAGAATAAAGAAAAAATTCTTAAAGGAGACATTCTGTATTTTGATCAGTTAAATGGAATAGGTATTGCAAACAACAATATTGAAATGATTGATACTGTTGAGAATTTAATTCTTAAGGGTAACTATGCTTATTATACAGAAGAACCTGAAAGTTTTTTTATTACTGATAGTGCTTTACTAATTCAGGTTTCAGAAAATAATGATTCTTTATTTTTACATGCTGATACAATAAGTTCTATTTCAGTAATTGATTCAACTGAAACTTACAGAATTCTGAAGGCTTTTCATAAAGTAAAAATGTACAGAAGTGATTTTCAGGGCAGATGCGATTCTATGGTTTATAATACGCAGGATTCAGTTGTTACTATGTATACAGAACCTATTTTGTGGTCTGAAGGAAGTCAGATGACTGCTTTAAAAGTGGAAATTTATATTAAAAATGAAAAAATTGATCGTTTTAAATTAATTAATACAGCCTTTATAGTTTCGCAAGAAGAAGATACAACTAATTATAATCAGATTAGAGGAAAGGAAATGACGGGTTATATTCGCAATAATGAATTAAAAAAGATTGATGTCGTTGGTAATGGGCAAACAATTTATTATACAGAAGATGGAGCAGGAGTTAATGCTGCAGAGAGTAGCAATCTTGTAATTTACATGAAAAATGGGCAAGTTGGCCGTATTAATATGATAAATGATCCTGAGGGAGTATTATACCCACTTAACGAGATTGAAGAAACAAAATTAAAGGGATTTCTATGGCTTGAAAAACTGAGACCGAAATCGAAAAAAGATATATTTATTGATAATTAAAAAGCTGCTTTTTCAAAAGCAGCTTTTTTTTAATATTCATCTTCATTAAAAAAGAAGTCTTCTTTACTTGGATAATCCGGCCAAATATCTTCTATGCTTTCATAAATTTCACCTTCATCTTCAATCTCCTGAAGATTTTCAATAACTTCCAATGGTGCTCCTGAACGAATAGCAAAGTCTATAAGCTCTTCTTTCGCTGCCGGCCAAGGTGCATCTTCTAATTTTGATGCTAATTCTAATGTCCAATACATATATTAATTACTTTTAATTACATCCTTAAAATTTTGCAAATATAAAAATAAAATTGAAAAACCAAACTTTTTTTATTAAACTTTAGGATGCCAAGGTGTTTCTTTAGCATAAAGGTCCATTGATAGTTTTCTTGCGAGCACAAATAAAAAATCTGATAATCGGTTTACAAACTTAATAACTTTCTCACTGTTTTTAAATTGATTTTGAACCTTAATTGAGAGTCTCTCTGCTCTTCTGCATACATTTCTTGCAATATGGCAATAAGATACAGTCTGATGGCCTCCAGGTAAAATAAAAGTTTTTAAAGGAGGTAAATCTTTACTCATCTCATCTATTTCTTTTTCAAGATATTCAATATCACTTTCAAATATTTCAGGAATTTTTACTTTGCAATTTTCACAATCAGTTGCAAGAATTGAAGCGCAAGTCATGAGTCTGTCTTGAATTTCAATAAGTACTTTTATTGTATGTTCATCAATTTTTTGATCTCTGATCAGTCCAATATATGATATTAACTCATCAATAGTTCCATAAGCTTCAATCCGATCATGATATTTTGGTACACGCGTACCTCCAATGAGCGAAGTTTCACCTTGGTCACCTGTTTTTGTATATATTTTCATATCCATAGTAAACTATTTTAAACAAAACGAAACAGTTGTAAATATGTTTAACTCTGATTCAAAAAAATTAATTAAATGTAGCAGGATTAGAGTTTATTTCATCTGATTCAATCATTCCGTCTTTTAAACGAATTATTCTATGTGCATGTCTTGCAATATCTTCTTCATGCGTAACAATAATAATCGTATTACCTCTTTGATGAATCTCATCAAATAAATTCAGTATATCCATAGATGTTTTCGAGTCAAGATTTCCGGTAGGCTCATCTGCTAAAATTATTGAAGGTGAATTAACCATTGCTCTTGCAACTGCAACTCTTTGCCTTTGACCTCCCGATAATTCATTTGGTTTATGTGTAACTCTGTCTTCAAGTCCAACACTAACAAGAACTTCTCCTGCTCTTGCTAATCGATCTTCTTTATTTGATCCTGCATAAATAAGAGGAAGAGAAACATTCTCTAAAGCTGTATATCGTGGAAGCAAATTAAATGTTTGAAATACAAAACCAATTTCCTTATTTCTTATCTCTGCTAACTGATCATCATCCAACTGACTAACATTCGTTTCGTTTAATATATAATCTCCTCCTGTTGGTGTGTCTAAACAACCTAATATATTCATTAAAGTAGATTTGCCTGAACCTGATGGTCCCATAATAGCAACATACTCATTTTTATCAATAGACAACGAAACAGATCTAAGTGCTCGAATGGTTTCTGTTCCAACCTGATAATTCTTTATTAATTTATTGATTTCTATT
This sequence comes from Bacteroidales bacterium, assembly GCA_030668615.1. Taxonomy (GTDB): domain Bacteria; phylum Bacteroidota; class Bacteroidia; order Bacteroidales; family UBA12077; genus UBA12077. The sequence continues at coordinate 8,026 of DAOUTQ010000035.1, forward strand.
ATTTTACTCATTATTAGCCACTTGTGTAATTAACAAAGTACGAATTTAAACAATTTTAAATCTATTCCTGAATATTTTACTTAAAACTTAATAACATAATTTTCATATGACAATTCTTTTTTGAAAAAGATTAGCCCCATTCTAAATAAATCTAATGAAACTCTCACTTTTGAATGATTTTTTATTTCATTCCAAGCCTCTTCCATTTCTTCAGACCAGTGAATATCATCAAAAACAAATACGGTTTCGTTATGAGCTTTTTTCAAGCATAGATTAAAATATTCCAAGGTGTTCTTTTTTTTATGATTTCCATCGAAAAAAACAAAATCAAGTTTTTCATATTGGTTAAGGACAGAATCAAGAACAGTATCAAAATTGCCTATAATAAATTCAGTACTTTGTTTTAATTCTGTTGCAATTTCTTGAGCGATTTTTATTTTCTCACCAACGCCTTCAATGCTTTTAAAGTTGGCTTTGAGTGCAGCTTGAGCAATAAAAGCAGTACTTATTCCAACAGAAGAGCCTATTTCAAGAATATTTGCAGGATTAAAGTATTTAACCAGATCATAAATTAATTTCCCATATTTTTTATTTACTGAAGATCTTTTAATAATTTCCCCAATAGAAATATTTTTAGACTTATTAAAAGTTGTTCCAGCACCAATTTCTTCGAATTTAAGTGCTATATTATTCTTTCTGTAACTATTGTAAATATCGAATACCTCAATAAGTTCTTTATCGTTTTTCTTATTTCTAAAAACATTTATAATAAGATTGAAAATAAATGGCGAATGTATACCATGTCCTTTCTTATGCTTAGCAAAAAGATAATATTTGAAATATTTATGCGCGTATTTTAATCGGGAATTCATATTTTTAGAATATCAAAAAAAGCTTAATATTGTAAACAAAGATAAACCTTTATAAAAACCAATTAATATAAAATAAATCAAATATTTTAAAAGGATTAATTGGTAGATAAGATAAATTTAATGTCAGATTATTTACAGCAAGATATAAAATTCTTAAGTGGAGTTGGCCCTAAAAGAGCTGCACTTCTGAATAAAGAGTTGGGAATATACACTTTTGAAGATTTGCTGTATTACTTTCCGTATAAATATATTGATCGTTCCAAGTTCTATAAAATAAATGAACTTAATCCAAATTTGCCATACATTCAACTTAAAGGGAAAATTGTTGGTTTTGAATCAATTGGTGCAGGAAGGAAAAAAAGGCTTGTTGCTTTTTTTTCCGACGGAACAGGAACTATCGAATTATTATGGTTTAAAGGTTTAAGCTTTATTCAAAAAAGTCTTTTATTAAATACTGAATATATTGTTTTTGGGAAGCCTGGTTATTTCAGCGGAAAATATAATATTATTCATCCTGAAGTTGAAAATTCTCTTAAAGATCAGAATGTTATAAGTGCTAAATTGCAAGCGTATTATAATACAACGGAAAAATTAAAAAATAGTTTTTTACATTCAAAAGCAGTATCAAAGCTGATAAATAATCTTTTAGTTGTTTTAAAAGGAAGAATTAAAGAAACATTACCTGATTATTTATTGAAAAAGCACAAGCTTATCTCACTGGAAGAAGCCTTATTTAATATTCACTATCCACAAAATGCTGAATTACAGAAGAAAGCCGTTTCTCGTTTAAAATTCGAAGAGCTTTTCTATATTCAGTTAAACATACTACAAAAAAGGAGTTATCGAATCCATAAATCAATAGGATATGTTTTTTCGAAGGTTGGAGATTCTTTGAATTTATTTTATGAAAAAAATCTTCCTTTTGAGTTAACCGATGCCCAAAAACGGGTTTTGAAAGAAATTAGAAAAGATATCGGATCAGGTAAACAAATGAATCGCTTACTTCAAGGAGATGTTGGAAGTGGAAAAACATTGGTTGCACTGATGAGTATGTTAATTGCTCTGGATAATGGATTTCAGGCATGTATTATGGCTCCAACAGAAATATTGGCAAACCAACATCTTGATACAATTAAAGAATTTTTAGATGGTTTGCCTGTGAAAGTTGGTTTGTTAACGGGATCAACCAAAACTGCGGTCAGAAAAGAATTACATGAGAACCTATTAAACGGAGATCTTCAAATACTTATAGGAACACATGCTCTAATTGAAAATACAGTTCAGTTTAAAAACCTTGGATTGGTTGTTATTGATGAACAACATAGGTTTGGAGTTTCACAACGAGCTAAATTATGGAAAAAGAATACGCAGCCTCCGCATATTCTGGTAATGACAGCAACTCCAATTCCACGAACACTTGCAATGACCATTTATGGTGATTTGGATGTTTCTGTTATTGATGAATTACCACCTGGAAGAAAACCTATACAAACAATTCATTTATACGATTCAAAACGATTGCGAATGTTTGGATTTCTGAAACAACAGATTGAGCAGGGACGGCAGATTTATATAGTTTACCCTTTAATAAAGGAATCCGAGAAAATGGATTATAAAGACCTTGAAGATGGATATGAAAGTATTACAAGGGCATTTCCACCACCTAAATATGCTGTAAGTGTTGTTCATGGTAAAATGAAACCAAAGGAAAAGGATGCTGCTATGAATCTTTTTGTAAGAGGTCAAACACATATTATGGTAGCAACAACAGTTATCGAAGTTGGGGTAAATATTCCAAATGCTTCAGTAATGGTTATAGAAAGTGCAGAACGTTTTGGATTATCACAACTGCATCAGTTGAGGGGGAGAGTAGGTAGAGGTGCTGATCAATCATATTGTGTGCTAATGACATCATTTAAACTTTCCAATGAGGCACGAAAGCGAGTTGATATAATGACTAAAACGAGTGATGGTTTTGTGATTGCAGAAGCTGACCTTAAATTACGTGGGCCTGGAGATATTGAAGGAACTCAGCAAAGTGGTTTGGCATTTGATTTGAAGATAGCTAATCTTGCACAAGATGGACAACTAATTCAATATGTTCGTGATATCGCAGAAAGTATTCTCGATACTGATCCTGAATTGAGTAGCTTAGAAAATGCAATTCTGGCAAGACAATTAAAAAGAAAGGCGAACAAAAAGGTTGATTTTAGTAAAATAGGATAATACAAAAATTTAAGAATAACGATATATGAGGAAAAATATATTTTTTATAACCGGGGTTCTATTTTTAATTTTAATTACAAAACAAGGAATTGGTCAAAATTACTTTATTGAGGAATATCAAAATAAGAAAAGCTTAAATCTCTTAATTGAAGAAGATAGCACAAATAGCTATATGCCCTCAGAAATTTATTCTGATATATGGTTGAAATCATTAGATGTAAATAACGATGATGCACAAGGATATTATCAAAGAGCTGTTTCAAAATTGGAATTAGGATATTTAGAGGAAGCAATAGAAGATATAAATAAGTCTATAGAGATTGATTCAACTAATAGTTTGAACTATGGTTTAAGAGCATTATGCCATATACAATTAAATAAAGATATTCAAACTGTATTGCCCGATGTAGAGAAGGCAATTGAATTGGATGAAGAAAATGGGATGTTTTACAATGTTAGAGGATTGTATTATTTAAGAATTAGCAAGTTAGATCAGGCTGAACAAAACTTTAATAAAGCCTTAGAGATTAATAAAGAAGTTCCTGAGTCATATTTTTATCTTGGAATAATTAATATTTCAAATAGTAAATATAGTAAGGCAAAGAATCTATTTAAAAATGCGATTAAACTGAACGAAAAACTCTATGAAGCTTATTTGCAAATTGCGTTATGCGAAGTTAATTCATATTCATATAATGCAGCAATTAGAACTCTTGATGAATTGATTAATATTGATCCAGATAACATTAATGCATATCTTTTAAAGGGAGATATTTTTATTGTTAAAAAAGAAATACAAGAAGCAAATAGTTGTTTTTCAAAGGTTTTGGAGATTGATCAAAACAATTTCCAAGCTTTAATAAAAAAATCATTACTGGCTTTAAGTGTAAAAGATTATAGTGGTTGCTATAATTATTTTGGAGCAGCTATTAGTAACGACTCAATATCTAATGAAAGCTATAAAAAAATTAAAAGTGAAATTTTATCATCATTAAATATTACTGCAGATCATTTTAATGTGGAAGATAAAATGCCTGATAGTTTATATGCCAAATATAAAAGGGGAGTTTGCTTATATATATCTGGAAACTATTATGATGCATATTCAGTAATGAAGGAATTAGTATTGGATGATATTCGTATTCCTGAAATTTATGGATTATTGGGTGTGCTTGAATATTCTTTTATGACATATGCAAATGCTGCAGAAAGTTTTGAAAAAGCATTAGAACTTGACCCTAAGAATGTATTCTTAAATATTAATATGGGGGTAATGTATAGTTTAAATGCTAAAGAGAGGCAAGCAGCTAAATGTTTTTTAATTGCATTACGTATAGAACCTGATAATCCTAAAATTTATTATCTGCTTAGTAAATTGAATGAGCAAATTGGAAATAAAGCAGGAGCTGTAAGCTACTTAAATACAATGCTTGAAATAGAACCTGATTATCCAAAAGTATATATCGAAAGAGCTATGCTAAAAAAAGGCATAGGAGATATTAGTGGAGCTGCATTAGATTATGAAATTGCAATTAAATACGATCCATACAACTATAATTTATATCTTAATTGTGCAGATTTAAAAGCTAATGCTGGTGAATATGATTCTGCAATTAAATATGCAAATATAGCAAAGAGTATAAACCGTAATAGTTATGTTCCAGATTATATGATTGGCAATACATATTATAAGCAAGAAAAATACGAACAAGCTATTCGATACTATAACAAAGCTAAATCTAAGGCTGTTAGTAATTTAGATTTTTTAAACTATGATATTGCCTTCTCAAACCAGCAATTAAATAAAAAGCAATTAGCTATTAATTTCTATAAAAAGGCACTATATAAATATAAAAATGGATATATGTATTCTATCAAGATTGAATATGTTGTTAAAGCCTATATTTATATGGGAAAATGTTTAAAGGATTTAAATAAGACTAAAAAGGCTGAAATGTCATTTATTGATGCAATTAATGTCAAAGATAGGGATCCGAATTTTGAACTATTAAAATCTGAGTGTTTTAATGAGGTTGGTGAATACTCATACAGTATTATGGTTTTAGAAAATTTTTTGGGAGAGAATCCTTCTGACTGTAATATACTTTATAAACTAGGGAGAGCATATAAACTGAATGGGCAAGCAGATGTAGGATTAACAAAATTGGATAATGTTATCAGTATAGATTCAACATTTTATTTGGCATATAGCTTGTATGGTAGAATAAAATATGAAACAGGTGATTATAACGAATCTTTAAAATATTCTGAAAAAGCTTTAAGTTTCATTCCTGAAGATTTAAACATTAAAGCAAATATCGCGATTTGTGAACTTGCACTTGGAGAAATAGAGAAGGCAAAGTTGCTATATCAGGAAATTAAGAAATCCATAAAAATCAGTAATAATGAAAGAATAATTAGTGATTTAGATGATTTAATTGAAAAAAATGTTAGTAAGCAATTTGCTCAGGAAATAAAAGGCGTTTTATTGTCTGATATATAAATGACCGAATGAAAGATATATTTATTTTGCAAACTTCAAACTAATAATATTAGAATCTGAAAACTGAAAAATTTAATTATGAAGAGAATTATTGTAATCTTTTTATTAGCAATTCTTGTTTCACAAACTATAAAATCGCAAGAGAAATCTTGCGAAATAAAAAACAATGCATTTAAGTCAGGTGAAAAATTAGCTTATGTAATTACTTATAATTGGTTTTTAGTGTGGACTGATGTTGGTGGAGTAGAATTTGAAGCATCAAAAGATAAAATGTTTGGACAGGAAGTTTTGAATCTGAAAGGAACGGGTGTAACATTTTCATTTTACGATTGGTTCTTTCAGGTTCGTGATGTTTATCAGTCGTGGGTTAATCCCGATAATTTATTGCCAGTATATTATCACCGAGATGTAAATGAAGATGGATATATTATTGATATTAAATATTGTTACGATTTTGAAAATTTGGTAGCATACTCCGAAGTTAAAAAAACTCGAAAACCTTATTTTCAAGACACAGTAGCAATCTCTCCTTGTACATACGACGTTATTTCTGTTATTTACCAAGCACGCAATATTAATTTTAAAAAATACAAAAAGGATGAGCAAATTCCTTTTAAGATATTGCTTGACAATGAGATTCATGAGGTTTTTATTAGATATAAAGGAAAAGAAGTAAAAAAGGTGAGGGGTGTTGGTAAATTCAATACAATTAAATTTACTGGTTCACTCGTTGCTGGTGATGTCTTTAAAGGAGGAGAGGAATTGTCTATTTGGGTAACTGATGATGAGAACAGAATTCCTGTCTGGATTGAAAGTCCAATAATTGTAGGAACAATTAAAGCTCGTTTAGTTGGATATGAAGGTCTAAAACATCCACTAAAATCAATGATTAAAAAGTATTAATCTGTTTTTAGAAAATAAGACAGGAATATTTAGTTCCGGGTATACCTTTTTTAATAAATTTTTAAAACCATGAACCATCATCTGTATACCATCCATCATCGGTTAATTCAATAACATAGGTTTCATCCCATCCGAATTCATGATGATCATCTATAAATTCTTCTGATCCTGTCATATCCGACGTTACTTTTATATCATAAACGTCATCATCTTCTGTATTTAAAGTAAATATTTTACTTTCTCCAGGTCCAATATATGTACTAATTCTATTTGATCCATAACCAACAGTACTATAATATACTCCAGTTATGAAATTAGTTTCAGAAGTGTTTTCGATTTTTAAATTTGCTTCGTCTACAAATAATTTTGGCCTGTCTCTCTCACATGCCGTAATTATTATGATTCCAAAAAACAATAAGATCAATATTTTTTTCATTATATTTTATTTTTAATTAAATATCTAAATTCCATTACTTTAAAGTGTAAAACAAGTATATGCCTTTAAGAATTAAACATAAGAATAATATAATAAATATCGTGCCATAAAAGTATATAGAAATTGTTCTCTCTTATTTAAAATTAAAATAAATAAGTGTTTATGTTCAAAAACCTGACAAAAAGCAATTTTTAATTTTTAAATACGGTTATTTTTGTATCCGATTTCAAAATTTTGAAAAATTCAAATGTCAGATTCTAAATCGATCGAACATAAAGGACGTATTGATTCTATTGATGGAAATAAGATCAATGTAAGTTTCTTAGCTTTGTCAGGATGTGCTTCATGTCATGCAAAGGGAGTTTGTACTGCTGCTGACATGAAGGAAAAGAGCGTCGAAGTATTCGATATTACAAATCAATATGAAATAGGAGAAGAAGTGAATGTAACTTTAAAACAATCTCTTGGATTCAGGGCATTGCTTTTAGGTTATGTATTACCTTTTATCATGGTTTTATTTATTCTTATTATTTTAACAATAATTACAGAAAACGAAGCTATATCAGGATTAGGAGCTTTATCAGTGCTGGGTCCATACTATTTAATATTATATTTATTAAAAGATAAGATTCGAAAGAAATTTACTTTTATGATTAATAAGATTTGAGTAATGAGAATCAATAATCAGGAAATCTCAATACTCAATACTAATTACTAAATACTAATAAAAACATGAGTACAACAATTTTGTTTACTGTTATTTCTCTTAGCGCAATTGGGTCTATAGCTGCAATAATATTATATTTTGTAGCTCAGAAATTTAAGGTTTATGAGGATCCGCGTATTGATCAGGTAGAAGAAATTTTACCTGCAGCAAATTGCGGTGGTTGTGGTTATCCTGGATGCCGAGGATTTGCTGAAGCAATGGTTAAAGCTGATGATTTATCACCATTTTACTGTCCGGTTGGTGGAAATGAAACTATGACTCAAGCTGCAGAAATTCTTGGAAAAGCTGTTGAAGCAAAAGATCCGCTTGTAGCTGTAATTAGATGCTCAGGTTCACCAGAACATCGTAAAAGAGTAAATACCTATGATGGCGCATCAACATGTGTCATTGTTTCTGGATTATATTCGGGCGAAACAGGATGTCAGTATGGTTGCCATGGATTAGGCGATTGTGTTGATGTTTGTGATTTCGAAGCGATCTACATGGATGAAGAAACAGGTTTGCCAGTAGTAATTGATGATAACTGTACTGCTTGTGGAGCTTGTGTAAAAGAATGCCCTAACGATATAATAGAGCTAAGAAAAAAGAATAAAAAAGATCGAAAGATATTTGTTTCATGTGTTAATATTGATAAAGGCGGAATTGCAAAGAAAGCTTGTGAAGTGGCCTGTATTGGTTGTAAAGCGTGTGTTAAAGTTTGCGCTTACGATGCTATTACTGTTGAAAATTTCCTGGCATACATTGATCCGAATTTATGTAAGCTTTGTAGAAAATGTGTGGATGTGTGTCCTACTAATTCTATTCTTGAAATAAATTTCCCACCAAGAAAAGTGAAAGTAGAAGCTACGGAAACTGTGGAAACAAAAAAGGTGGAAACTCCTGTTGGACCAACTGGAGAGAATGAAAAGAAAGAAAACGATAATAATATAATAAATCAGGAGGGATAAAGTGTTAAAAACATTTCCAAAAGGCGGCGTTCATCCTGCAGAAGGTAAATACTCTGCAAATAGTGTAATTGAAAAATTGTCGCTACCAAAAACAGTATCAATACCAATTGCTCAACATATTGGTGCTCCCTCTAAGGCTATTGTTGCAAAAGGCGACAAGGTCAAAGTTGGAGATAAAATAGCTGAAAGTACAGGTTTTGTATCTGCTAATATTCATTCTTCTGTTTCAGGAACAGTGGTTAAAGTCGACAAGGTTCTGGATTCAACAGGTTATAAACGCCCTTGCGTTATAATTGATGTTGAAGGTGATGAGTGGAATGAAAGTATTGACAGATCAATTGAATTGAAAAAAGAAATCAGCTTAACTGATAAAGAGATTATTCAAAGAATTAATGAGTCTGGTATAGTAGGTTTAGGTGGAGCAACTTTTCCATCTCATGTAAAACTCTCAGTTCCCGATGGTAAAAAAATAGATGTGTTAATCATTAATGGTGTTGAGTGTGAACCATATTTAACATCGGATCATCGATTAATGCTTGAAAAAGCTAAAGAAATGCTTGTTGGTATTCAGATTATTATGAAAGCACTAAGTGTTAATCTGGCTTTAATCGGAATAGAGAATAATAAACCAGATGCTATTTCTCATCTTCAGAATCTTGTTAAAGATTATCCGGGAGTTGAGGTTCATGCATTAAAAGTTCAGTATCCTCAGGGTGGTGAAAAACAATTAATTAAAGCCTTAATTAATCGTGAAGTTCCATCAGGAGCATTACCATTAAATGTAGGAGCTGTTGTTCATAATGTTGGTACTGCCTTTGCTGTTTACGAAGCTGTTCAAAAAAATAAACCTTTATTCGAAAGAATAGTTACTTTAACAGGTAAATCTGTAAAAAAACCATCAAATTTTATGGTGCGAATCGGGACTCCTGTAACAGAATTAATTGAAGCAGCTGGAGGATTACCAGAAGATACTGGTAAAGTAATTAATGGTGGACCTATGATGGGGAAAGCTCTTAATTCTTTGGAAGTTCCTGTAGTAAAAGGAACGTCAGGGATATTAATTATGCCAGTGGTGTTATCAGCAAGGAAAAAGGAAAGTGATTGTATTCGTTGTGCGAAGTGCGTTTCAGTATGTCCTCAAGGATTAGAACCTTTTCTTTTAAATAAATTAGCTCAATTAGGGAAAAATGATAAACTGGAAACCAATGCAGTAATGGATTGTATTGAATGTGGATCATGTAGTTATACATGTCCCGCAGGTTTACCATTACTTGATTACATCAGATTAGGAAAGTCAAAAGTTAGTCAAATCATAAGATCAAGAAAACAATAATGAATAAATTATTTATATCACCATCTCCTCATGTATATGAGGATACAACCGTAAAACGGCTGATGTTTGATGTAGTAATTGCCCTTTTGCCAGCATTGGTATTCTCAATTTATTTCTTTGGAATGGGAGCAATTATAGTAACATTAACTGCCGTTGTTTCGTGCATAGCTTTTGAATGGTTAATTCAAAAGTTTATCTTAAAACAAGAGCCTTCTATTACTGATGGTTCAGCCTTAGTAACAGGTATCTTGTTAGCTTTTAATGTGCCCTCTAATTTGCCAATTTGGATTATTATTATTGGTAGTTTGGTCGCAATAGGAGTTGGTAAAATGTCATTTGGAGGATTGGGAAATAATCCTTTTAATCCTGCACTTGTAGGACGAGTATTTATGCTTATTTCTTTTCCTGTTCAAATGACAAGTTGGCCAATTCCTGGAGTTACAAGATTTACTAATTGGTTAAAACCGATTAGTGCTGCGGACTTAGATGCTGTTACCGGAGCCACTCCTCTTGGAATTATTGGTAATAATGTTGGTAAGGTTCTTGAAAAAATCGATGTAGCTACTGGAGATACGTTGCGACATACAGTAACAATTCAAGATATTTATAATGGACAAGTAGTTATTAATGAAGAGGTCGTAAAAACCTTTGATCAGGTTCCGGAATATGCAAGTCAACTATTAGGAAATATAGGTGGGTCAATTGGAGAAATATCTGCAATAGCTTTACTGATTGGATTTGCATATTTGTTAATCAGAAAAGTTATAACCTGGCATATACCTGTTTCAATAATTGGATCTGTATTTTTATTTGCCGGTGTTTTACATTTAATAAATCCAGAATATTATATAGCTCCTGAATTTCATTTATTAACCGGAGGTTTATTATTGGGAGCTATATTTATGGCAACCGATTATGTTACTTCACCAATGTCGGTCAAGGGAATATGGGTATATGGAATTGGAATCGGTTTAATAACAGTTTCTATAAGAGTTTTCGGAGTATATCCTGAAGGTGTTTCATTTGCAATTCTAATTATGAATGCTTTTGTCCCTTTAATTAATATGTACATTAAACCGAAGCGTTTTGGAGAGGAGGTTAAAAATGGCCAATAAGAAAGAATCAACTTTTATAAGTATGGTGCTAACATTGTTCTTAGTAACATTTATAGCATCTGCAGCTCTTTGTTACCTTTATGAATTAACAAAAGGACCAATTGCAGCTAGTAAACTTGCAAAACTAAATACAGCAATTATGCAGGTTGTTCCTGAATTTGATAATGCGCCAGGAGAAGAGTCTTTTAAAATTGATGTTGATGGAGGAACTCTTGAGTTTTTTCCTGCACGAAAGAATGGTGAATTAATTGGTACTGCGGTAAGTACTTTTACAAACAATGGTTTTAGTGGTAACTTTAAAATCATGGTAGGATTTTTACCTGATGGTACAATTCATAATATTTCTGTATTAGAGCATAAAGAAACTCCTGGATTAGGAGATAAAATGCAAAAAAACAAATCTGACTGGAGTGTTCAGTTTAATGGAAAAAATCCAGTTGATTTTAAATTAAAAGTAACCAAAGATGGTGGTGATGTTGATGCAATTACTGCTTCAACAATTAGTTCCAGAGCATTTTGTGATGCTGTGGATAGAGCATATAAAGCATACATGGAAGGAGGTCAAAAATGAGTCAATGGAAAAATTTTAGCAAAGGATTTTTCAAGGAAAATGCAGTTTTTGTTTTATTCCTTGGATTATGTCCAACATTAGGAGTAACTACATCGGCTATAAATGGATTAGGAATGGGTTTAGCTACAACTTTTGTTCTTACTATGTCGAACTTGGTAGTTTCTTTAGTTAAATCTCAGATTCCGGATAAAGTACGAATTCCTTCTTTTATTGTAATTATTGCATCATTTGTAACTATGGTGGAATTACTTATGCAAGCCTATGTGCCTGCATTATTTGAGCAATTAGGATTATTTATCCCACTTATTGTTGTTAACTGTGTTGTTCTTGGTAGAGCTGAAGCGTTTGCATCAAAAAACAACGTAATATCTTCTATTATTGATGGTTTGGGTATGGGTTTGGGATTTGCGTTTGCATTAACAATTTTAGGTGGAGTTCGTGAGATATTAGGTAGCGGTTCAATCTTTGGATTTAAGTTTATTCAAGGAGATGGAATGTTGGTATTCGTATTAGCACCGGGAGCATTTATTGCATTAGGTTACCTAATTGTTCTTGTAAATAAAATCAATAAAAAAACTGCTTAATTAAAGTACTATGGAATATATTATTATAATCATATCAGCAATATTTGTAAATAATATTTTATTAGCACAGTTTCTAGGTGTATGTCCTTTTATTGGAGTTTCAAGTAAAGTAGAAACTTCTGTAGGGATGGCTGGGGCAGTTACTTTCGTAATGGTTATTGCGACTATTGTAACTTATTTACTCCAAAAATATGTTTTAATTGCTTTTGGAATAGAATTTATGCAAACCATTACCTTCATTCTTGTAATTGCATCATTAGTTCAATTAGTTGAAATAATTTTAAAGAAAGTAAGTCCTGCTTTATATCAGGCATTAGGAATTTTTCTTCCATTAATTACAACAAATTGTGCTGTATTAGGTGTTGCCATTTTAGCAGTACAAAAAGATTACAGTTTATTAGGAAGTGTTGTTTTTGCTATTTCTAATGCTATTGGGTTTGGTTTAGCTTTAGTAATATTTGCAGGATTACGAGAACATTTAGATATGGTAAATATACCAAAAGGAATGAAAGGTGTGCCTATTGCATTTCTGGTAGCCGGATTATTAGCTCTTGCATTTATGGGATTTGCAGGATTGGTTTAAATACAAAATATATATGATCATCAAAAAGAGCACCAAAACGGTTGCTCTTTTTTGTTATATTTTATTTTGTGTTTGTTTTTTTATAAATTGGCAGCATTATTCTAAAAATTATGAGATATAGAAAATATATAGTTTTATTTATATTTTTCACTTTACAAATCTCTTTTCTATTTTCATCCGAAAAAAAGAACATACTCATCTTAAATTCCTACCATGAAGGTCTTCAATGGACTGATGACATTGTAAATGGCGTAAATCAAAGTCTCTCTGAATACAATATTGAAAAAGAAGTTTTTATTGAATATTTTGATTCTAAAAGATTCATTAATAAAGAGTATCAACGAGGATTGTATGATTTATATAAAATCAAATACAATCATACCGAATTTGATATTATAATATTATCGGATGACCATGCATTAAACTTTATGCTTGAATACCGCGACAGCCTATTTGGAGAAGTGCCTGTTGTATTTTGTGGAATAAATAATCCACATATATATCCTGATACATACACTGGTATAATTGAAAATATTGAATATATACATAACTTTGAACTTATTAAAAAACTTCATCCAGATTTTTCAAAAATTTATTTTATTGTTGATAATACAGAAACGGGAAATATTATTTATGATAGGGCTTATAGACATTATCTTTCAATAAGTAAAGAGTATAATTATGAGTTTCTTAGAGATTATAGTTTTGATGAGCTTTTTGAAAAGGTAACTTCATTGGATGATAAATCAGTAATTCTTTTAACCGCTTTTACTAAGGATAGACTTGGTAATTATTGTTCATATGATGAAATAGTTACAAACCTAAGAAAACATGCAAAAGTACCTTTGTATGGAGTGTGGAACTTTTATCTTGGAAAAGGGATTATAGGAGGTAAAATTATTTCGGGATACGATCAGGGGTATAAAGCGGCAAAAATTGCTCAAAAAATACTTAACGGTGAGAAGGTAAATAAAATAAATATAGAAATGTCAGAATCTTCATATAGATTTGATTTTGATGAACTAAAGGAGTTTAGTATCAGGAAAGGAGATTTGCCTGACAATTCAGTTATTTTAAATCATCCATTGTCATTTTTAACAAACAACAAACAACAAACCATTTTCTTTAGTATAATATTTGTGCTTTTACTTTTAGTAATTATTGTACTTTGGTTATATATATTATTCAGAAAAGCAAAAAATAAGCAGGAACGAAGGCAAATAAAAATTATAGAATTTAATAATGAGAAACTACAACTGGCAAATGAAAAAATTGAAGAGGCAAATAGATTAAAAACAGCATTTCTTTCTAATATGTCTCATGAATTCAGGACTCCAATGAATGGAATAATTGGATTTGCAAAATTATTGACAGACTCTCCTGATATTGACCCTGATACAAGAAATAAGTACCTTCAGATTATTCATAAAAGTGGATATATTATTTTGGATTTAATTAATGATGTAATTGATTTGTCGAAAATTGAATCGCAAAAGCTAAAAATAAATTATTCTGAATGTAAATTAAGTAATTTATTGGATGAACTACTTAGTTTTTTTATTGCTGAACGAGATAATCATGAAAAGCAAAATATTAAAATTCTCGTCGAAAAAGAATTTAACTATAAAGATATAGTCATTTATTCTGATTGCAACAGAATAAGACAGGTTTTATTTAATCTCCTAAATAATGCTTTAAAATTTACTGCTAAAGGATCTATCAAATACGGATACTTTATAGAAATACCGAATATTGTTTTCTTTGTTAAAGATACCGGAATTGGGCTTGCTGAATCTGAAAAAGAAATGATCTTTGAAAGATTTCGACAGGTTGAAGATAAAATGACGCGAAGATATGGTGGTTCAGGACTAGGATTGTCAATATCGAAGGGAATTATTGAGAATATGGATGGTAAAATATGGGTAGATTCTGAGAAGGGGAAGGGTTCCACATTTTATTTTTCTCTTCCATATAAGGTTGTTGAGAAAAAAAGCGAGATGGGAACTGCGGATAAAAAAATACCTCATTATTTATGGAGTGATAAAACAATTCTTATTGTTGAAGATTCCCAAATTTCATATGAATTACTGCTCAAATTTCTTAAAAAAACAGAAGTAAATTTTATTCATGCACCTGATGGAGAAAAGGCCGTTAGTACATGTAAAAACAATAAATATATTGATTTGGTATTAATGGATATTCAACTTCCTATTCTCGATGGTCTCGAAGCTACAAAACAAATAAAAGAATTCAGACCTGATTTGCCAATAATAGCTCAAACAGCAAATGCTATGGATGATGACAAACCAATTATATTGGATGCAGGATGTGATGATTATATTTCCAAGCCTATTGACAGAATCGATCTGTTAGAAAAAATAAATATTTTCTTTAGCAACTAAATACTTTTCTAATTTAAGTTCAGAGTTCTAATTAAATCTGAATACTTCATTATTTGTTAGTATCTTTTTCTAAATTGAAATCATAAAATCATTAAATTAGCTTCACTTTAAATTAATGTAGTATGAACGAATCTCATGTTTTAAAAATCTCAACTGACCTTTCTGTAAAAGACTGGCAGGTTAAAAATACAATTCAATTATTTGACGAAGGAGCAACAATTCCTTTTGTGAGTAGGTATAGAAAAGAAGCAACAGGAAGTTTAGATGAAGTGCAAATTGCTGCTATAAAAGAACAGCTTGCTAAACTTATGGAAATTGATTCGAGAAGAGAAACTATTTTAAAAACCATTGAAGAGCAAGGTAATTTAACGGATGAATTAAAGAAGAGGATTGAAGAAGCAGAAACTTTAACTGAACTTGAAGATATTTATTTGCCGTATAAGCCTAAAAAGAAAACGCGGGCAACAAAAGCTAAAGAAAAAGGTCTGGAACCTTTGGCTAAAATAATTATGAAGCAACAAGAGCTAAATATTATAGGTAAAGCCGAACAATTTATAAATGATGAAGTTCCTTCGATTGAAGATGCTTTTCAGGGTGCTCGAGATATTATAGCCGAGTGGATTAATGAAAACGAAAGAGCAAGAAATAATATAAGGAAGTTATTTCAACACAAATCAATAATAAAATCAAAATCAATTAAAGGAAAAGAGCTTGAAGGAATAAAATATAAAGATTATTTTGAATGGGAAGAACCTTTAAAACGTTGTCCTTCTCATAGATTATTGGCAATGCGTAGAGGAGAAAATGAAGGGTTTTTAAAAGTTTCTATTTCTCCTGATGAGGATGAAGCTATTGAAATGTTGGAAAACCAATTTGTGGACGGCGCTTATGATGTTTCTGACCAAGTTCGCGAAGCTGTTAAAGATTCTTATAAAAGACTTTTATCATCATCAATTGAAACTGAATATAAAAACTCATCGAAAGAAAAAGCAGACGAGGAAGCAATAAAAGTTTTTGCTGATAATCTTCGACAACTTTTACTGGCTCCGCCTCTTGGTCAGAAAAATGTTTTAGCTATTGATCCGGGTTTCAGATCAGGATGTAAAATTGTTTGTATTGACGCTCAGGGAAATCTGATTCATAACGAAAATATTTATCCGCATCAGCCTCAAAATGAAAAAGGAATGGCCATGAAGAAAATAGATTCAATGGTTGAAACTTTTAAGATTGATGCTATAGCAATCGGCAACGGAACTGCAAGTCGTGAAACAGAAGCCCTAGTTAAGAAAATACGATTTACAAAAGATGTGAGGGTTTATGTTGTTAGTGAAGATGGAGCATCAATTTACTCAGCATCATCGGTTGCGAGAGAAGAATTTCCCGAATATGATGTTACAGTTCGTGGAGCAGTTTCAATAGGACGCAGGTTAATGGATCCATTGGCTGAATTGGTGAAGATTGATCCAAAATCAATTGGTGTAGGGCAATACCAACACGATGTTGATCAGAATAAACTAAAAGGTAAATTAGATCAAGTAGTTGAAAGTAGTGTGAATATGGTTGGTGTAAGCCTGAACACTTCAAGTAAACACTTATTAACTTACATTTCAGGTCTTGGTCCGCAATTAGCACAAAACATTGTTGATTATAGAAAAGAAAATGGTGCTTTTAAATCCAGAAAAGAACTTCAGAATGTTAAACGAATGGGTGATAAAGCTTTTCAACAAGCAGCGGGATTCCTTAGAATTAATAAAGCAGAGAATCCATTAGACAATAGTGCCGTTCATCCTGAGAGATATAAAATTGTTGAGAAAATGGCTTCTGATTTAAATTGTGAAGTAATTGATTTGATTAAAAATGAAGATCTGAGAAAACAAATTAAACCGGAGAATTATGTTGCTAAAGATGTAGGATTACCTACATTAAATGATATTCTTAAAGAATTATCCAAACCGGGACGTGATCCACGTCAAGGAATTAAAGTATTTGAATTTGCACACGGAATTCGTAAAATAGAAGACCTGCATGTTGGAATGGAATTACCGGGAATTGTTACAAATATTACAAACTTCGGAGCTTTTGTTGATGTTGGAGTAAAACAGGATGGTTTGGTACATATTTCTAAATTAGCGAATAAATACGTTTCTGATCCAAATGAAATAGTAAAACTACATCAACATGTAAAAGTTAAAGTAACCGATGTTGATTTGGCAAGAAAAAGAATTCAATTAAGCATGAAAGATGTGGAATAATTATTCATTTCTAAACCTCACTGTGTTACTTGTAACTATTTCTCCATTTCTTAAATGAATTACAAATAAAACAGAATATGTAGTTTTTTTTAATTTAGAGGTTGCTATTACATATTCTATTTCATTATAATCTTCTGTAGGAACTTGTACTGATGTATAAACGTCATTAAAATAGTTAACACTAGGGTTATAAACAGCATAAAAGTTATATGTATAAAAAAATTCGCAGCGAGTAACATCTTCTTTTGGAAAATCACCATAATTTAATATTGCTTTAAAAGTAGCTTTACCATCTTTCACTTCTTCTATTTGTAGTAAACGAATATATGGTTCATCAACAGTATACATATCCTCTTTAGCGCAAGAAACAAACAAAGATAAAA
>DAOUTQ010000146.1 GCA_030668615.1 Bacteroidales bacterium
ATGAATCAAGAGAGCTTAATAAACGATTCTTTACTTATCATGAAAAAAAGCGTCCTTATATTATTTTGAAATGGGCTCAAACGAAAGATGGATTCATTGATAAAGAAAGAAAAAATGATTCACAGAAGCCTGCGTGGATTACAAATGAATTATCAAAAAAGTTGGTGCACAAATGGAGATCAGAAGAGCAGGCTATATTAGTGGGAACAAATACCGTTGTTGCCGATAATCCTGAATTAACAACAAGAATCTGGAAGGGAAAGAATCCTTTAAGAGTAATTTTGGATCGAAATCTAATACTTAACACTAAACATAAAGTGTTTAACGATAAAGCTGAAACATTAATTATTGCTGATACGTACAATAAAGATCGGGAACCCATAAGTTTAAAGTCAAATATTGGCATTGAATTTGTTGATTATTCTAAGGATTTTTATATTCAGCTATTAAGTGTTTTACATAAGAGGAATATTCAATCTGTAATCGTTGAAGGTGGCGAAAAAGTATTAAATTCATTTATAAAAAGTAATAATTGGGATGAGGCTCGGATTTTTTATGGGAGCATGAATTTTAAAGCAGGGGTAAAAGCGCCTGAATTAAATGTTAAAGACTTGAAAAGTGAATCTTTAGGTGATGTAAAATTAACTTTCATCAAAAATTATAGTGTATTTAATCAATAAAATGAATTGATTAGTCATAAAATTTCCAATTAATTAAAAGCTTTTGTAAATTTGATAAGATTATATATAAGTATCTTGAAATTAATAGGTCCGAAAATTTTTAAAACTCAAATAATATGGGAAAATTTAGATTAAAACGAATGTTGATTTTTACCCTAATGCTGACTGGTATGTTTTTGTTAACAGAGTGCAGTCCTAAGTTGTATACAACGGGTAAAGATTTTGTAGCATCAGGTAATTATGACGATGCTATTGCTCAGTTTACTAAACTGATTGAAGAAAATCCTGAATATACCGAAGCTTATGTTGCAAGAGCTGAAGCTTATGAGAAAGCTGGTAAAAAAGAAGAAGCTGCAGCTGATTACAAAAGAGCTACTGCATTTGATGATAAAGATGAAAGTATTTATTACAATGCAGGTAGGTTATATTATGAACTGGAGCAATATGAAGATGCAATTCTTATGCTTGTAAAAGTTACAATAATGGATAAAAAGCATATTGATGCTTATAAGTATAAAATGAATTCATATATCGCTTTAGAGAAATATGATCTGGCTTTAAAAGAAAGTAATAGTCTTGTTGATCTTGCAGAAACAGCTGAGAATTATTATTGGAGAGGTTTTATTGGTGATAAGCTTAAAAGTTATAATACTGCGGAAACTGATCTTCGAAAAGCAGTAGAGAAATCGCCTAATATGTTAGAAGCATATGTTCTTTTAGGGAATGTATTGTTAAAAGCTGAGAAATATGATCAGTCTTTGGCTATTTGTACTAAAGCGTTAAGTATAGATTCAAAATGTAAAGAAGCATTATGGACAAGAAGCAAAATTTATAAAGAGAAAATCGACTATCCAAGTGCAATTAATGATTTGTCTAAAATGATTATTTTCTCACCTGATGATTCCGAAGCTTTTTTCGCAAGAGGATTATATTATCAGGAATTTAATCAACATCAAAGTGCAATTAACGATTTTAGTAAGGTTATTTCTATTGACTCAAAAAATGCATTAGCATATTTCCATCGTGCAAAATCGAACGAAGAAATTACACAATACGAAAAAGCAATTTCAGATTATCAGAAGTATGCTAAAATGTCTGACGATGATAAAGATGCAAAAGGTCGATTAGAAATTGTAAATAGTCGTTTATATGAGCTAAACCGAGAAGGCAACAAACCGGTTCTTTCATTTACAGAACCTGTTGAACGAGAAGGAAATTCAATAAATATTGTTGAAGATGCCATTGAAGTAACTTTAAAAGGACTTATTGCTGATGAGAGTAAAATAAAGTATGCAAAAGTTGATGGAGAAGATGTAGCTTTTGACGAAAATGGAAAAAGTAATGAGTTTTCTGTTACTCTAAATGTAACAGGGAAAGATGCAATTTCAGTAGCCGTTGCCGATATTTATAATAATGTTTCTGCGGTTACTTATAAAATGAATCGAACAGAAATTAACCCTCCAAAGGTTAGTATAATTGCTCCATTTGCTTCATCTACTGGTGAAATTTATTTAGATGTAGATAACCGTAAGCTTTATGTTGAAGGAAGAATTACTGATGAAAACAAAATTAAAAGCATTATCGTTGATGATATGACAGCAAGTTATTCTGTTGATGCTTCTAATCCGGAATTTTATGCAACTATTGATATTGCAAACAAAAATAAATTTATTGTAAAAGCAGAAGATATTTATGGAAATGTTACTGAACAAGTGTTTATGATAAATCGTGAAGGTTTGGAAATATCAGCTGAAAATCCAATGGGTAAAACATGGGTTGTGTTTGTTGAAAATTCTAATTATGAAACATTTGCAAGCCTTGAGGGACCTGTTAAAGATGTTAGCATGATGAAGGCTGCATTGGCTAATTATAAAATTCATAATATCATCCATAAGCAGAATATGTCAAAAGCAGATCTGGAAAGATTCTTTGCAATTGAGCTAAGAGATTTGGTTAGAAGTAATCAGGTTAATTCACTGCTTGTTTGGTATGCCGGACATGGCAAATTTATAAATGATTTAGGATATTGGGTTCCAACAGACGCAACACGTGACGATGAGTTTACTTATTTTAATATAAGTACTTTAAAAGCAGCACTACAGTCTTATGCAACTTTTGTAACACATACGCTTGTAATAACAGATGCATGTGAGTCCGGACCTACTTTTTATCAGGCAATGCGTTCTGGATTAAAAGAACGTGATTGTGGTGATTGGGAAGCTACCAAATTTAAATCTTCTCAGGTATTTTCATCTGCCGGATATGAGCTGGCAGTTGATAATTCACAGTTTACAAGAACTTTTGCAAATACCTTAAGAAACAATCCGAATGCTTGTTTACCAATTGAAAATATTGTTTCAAAAGTTACAGTTGCTGTAGCTAAAGGTGGAATGCAAAAGCCTCAATTTGGTAAAATTGATGGATTAGAAGATGAAGGAGGAACATTCTTCTTTATATCAAAAGAAAGATAACAAAAAAATAAAATATGATAATATCACATATTCTGAGAACTAAAAAAGTTATTCGCTTCTTTCAGCGAATAACTTTTTTTTATGCAGTATTTCTGCTAAGTACAACTAATTCAAATGCTCAAACTTACCATTTTGATTATTATGGTGTAAAAGAAGGCCTTTCACAATCAAAGGTTTTTGCTGTTATTCAGGATAATCAAGGTTATTTGTGGCTTGGAACTGAAGGCGGCGTGTCTAAATTTGACGGAGTTCATTTTGTAAATTATACTACAGAAAATGGACTTGCAGATGGGGGTGTAAAAGCACTTTTTGTCGATTCAAAGGGAAATGTTTGGATGGGACATCAATCGGGAGGAGTTTCGTTTTTCGATGGTGAAGGTTTTAAAATTCATCCTGTTACAGATTCATTAAGCTCTGATGTGACATCATTTGTCTTGGACAATAAAAGCGCTCTATGGGTAACAACATATGGAGATGGATTGGTTAGGTTAGATAATCCTTATGAATTTGATCCTGAAAAAATAGAATATCAACAATATAAGGGAGGAAGTTTAAGTGATATAGTTATTTCAGGTTGTACTGCTAAGGGAGATTCATTATTTTTTATTACTGGTACTGGAATAAGAAAATACAATGCTGAAGACAATTCGTTTGAAAGATATTCGCCTGAAGGTTTATCAACCTACTTTGCTATTACATCGATGCTCGAAGATAAAAAGGGAGACATATGGATTGGAAGTTATCACGGGGGATTATATCGTTATATAAAAGAAACTAATGAGTTTAAAATATATGATATTCGTGATGGTCTGGCTAGTAACTGGGTTAGCACTATTATTGAAGATAGCCAGGGGAATATCTGGTTGGGAACCTGGGGAGGAGGAGTTTCAAAGTTCGATGGTGAAAGATTTAAGACATTTAATAATTCAAACGGATTAGAAGATTTGAAAATATGGAAGATTGCAGAAGATTTTGAGGGGAATATACTCGTTGCTACTCACGAACATGGAATAGCAATATTTAAAGGAGAAAGATTTGTTACTTATGGCGAAGAAGATGGATTAATAAATCAGCAAGTTTGGGCTGTTTCTCAAGATAAAGGTGGAAAATATTGGATTGGAACTAATAAAGGAGTTTCTGTATTTAATTCTACATCAGGTAGAAATGGGATTAAGTTCGCGCATTACGATATGAAAACAAATAATATTGGCGATCAAATCAGGTATTTGAAAAGAGATATTAATGATAATATGTGGATTGGCACAAACGATAATGGGGTTAGTATGTTTAATTACAAATCCGGTCGTTTTGAATATAATCCTGTTATTAACAGATATGTTAGCAATAATATTGTTACAGCTATGGATGTTGATAATAACAATCAACTTTGGGTAGGAACAATGGCCGGGCTTATTTATTATGATATCAAGGAGGATCAAAGTACTCGGCTATCACAAGTTGATGGATTAAATGGGAAAGATATATCTGCAATTTACGTCGACTCTAAAGATCGTGTTTGGGTAGGTATAAATAACAAGGGCTTAAATATTATCGAAGGTACAACATTTAAAAAAGTTGAGTTCGATGGCATGGTTACTCCTAAATGCATGGTTGAGGATAAAGATGGAAATGTCTTAATCGGCACACTAACAAAAGGAATACTTGTTTGTGATGGTGAGAAAATAATAAAAACGATAACTGAAAGCGATGGATTATTATCAAATTTAATAGCTCAGTTAAATATTGACGATAAGAATAATATTTTTGTTGGAACCAGTCGTGGATTAAACAAAATTGATGTCAAAGGCAAAATTCATGTATATACCGAAAAGAGTGGATTTACAGGTATTGAAGCTAAAGATAATGCAACATTTAAAGATAAAGATGGAAATTTATGGTTTGGTACCGTTAATGGAGTTGTTAAATATCAACCAAAAATGGACTATTGTGCAGACCCTGAGCCATTAACACACATAGATAAAATGCTGATTAATCGGAAAAATAGAGAAATGATCAGTAATCAAAGTTTAAACTATCTTGAAAACGATATTACTTTTGAATACAACAGCATATGTCTGAATAATCCGGATGCAGTGCAATATCAAATTATGCTAGAGCCAGCTGATAAAGAATGGCGACCTGTAACAACTCAAACGGTTGCAACATATTCTTCATTAGCACCAGGGAAGTATGCTTTTAAGGTTAAGGCAAAAAATAGTGCCGGCGTATGGAATTCAAACCCTGTTATGTATGAATTTAATATTAAACCGCCATTTTATAAAACATGGTGGTTTATTCTTTCTGCTATTGCTCTGGGTATAATAGGAATTGTTTCATACATTAAAGTAAGAGAGAAAAACCTAATTAAAGAAAAGAAAATTCTTGAAGATAAAGTTGAGGAGCGTACAGCAGAAGTTGTTCAAAAAAGTATAGAGCTTGAGAAAAAAAACAAAGATATAACTGATAGTATTAGGTATGCAAAACGAATACAAACAGCAGTATTACCACCGGAAATACCATTCGATGATACATTTATCTTTTTCAGACCTAAAGATATAGTTAGTGGAGACTTTTATTGGATAGAAACTATCGGTAATAAAGAAATGATTGCAGCAGTTGATTGTACTGGTCACGGAGTTCCAGGGGCATTTCTTTCCATACTTGGACATAGTATGTTAACTAAGATTGTACGAGAATACGGAATTCTTGAACCTGCAAAAATTCTTGATCAGTTAGATTTAGAAATTATAAATGCACTGCATCAGAAAAATGTAAAAGGTGAAAGAGTTGTAAATGATGGTATGGATTTAGCTTTAATTTGTTACAATAAAGACACTCAAATTCTGGAATATTCAGGAGGTTATAATCCTTTAATCAGAATACGCGCAGGAGAGTTGGAGGAAATTAAAGCAGATCGTTTCCCTATAGGAATGACAACAGTTCATGATAATAAGAAGTTTACAAATCATGAAATAAAGGTTGAAAAAGGAGACGCATACTATATATTTTCCGATGGTTATGCTGATCAGTTTGGTGGTGAAGATGGACGCAAACTTCGAAAAAAGAATTTGAAAGATATACTAATTGCTATCCAGAATAAAACTATGGAAGAGCAAGGAACATATCTGGAAGAGTACATTCTGGAGTGGATGAAGAATCACGATCAGATTGATGATATCGTATTCGTTGGAAGAAGATTCTAAACAGAGATATTTAAAAGCAGAAATATTATCACCGGGCAAAAATTTGTCTGGTGATTTTATTTTATACCGCAGCTATTTTTATTGCTGATTCATCCCAAGCCGGGGAGACTTTAATAGCATTAATTATTTCTTCAGGTTGGTCAATAGAAGTCCACATTTGACGATGTTCTTCACGCATAAACTTTTCTTCAACCATTTTATCAAATAATTGGAATAAACTATTGTAAAAGCCATCTGTATTTATAAAAATAATGGGTTTTGTAAACTTTCCTAGTCGTTTCAAGGTAATTACTTCCAATGTTTCTTCCAGGGTTCCAGATCCTCCCGGCAGTATAACAATAGCATCAATATCTTCAATAAGTTTCTTTTTTCTCTCGTGCATATCCTTAACTAAGATTAGCTCGGTAATATTTTTATGTCCCCATTCCACATCCATCATGAATTTAGGAATAATACCAATTACCTTACCCTGTTTTTCCATAGCAGTATCTGCAAGTTTCCCCATTAAACCAACAGCTCCGCCACCATAAACAGTAGTAATATTGTTGCTTGTTAGAACTTCTGCTGTTTTTTCAGCAACATCAAAATATTTTGAATCTACTTTATGGCTTGACGCACAGAATACACAAACTTTTGAAATCATAATTAGAAAAATAAATTAAGGCGATAAAGGTATAAAAAGTATTATACAAAAAAGCCTTTCTTCATACGAAGAAAGGCTTTAAAATTTTATATAAATGTAATATTACAGTCTATTTACAAGTATAGTTAAGCTTGATTTAAGGTTTGCAGCTTTATTTGCATGAATAATACTCTTCTTTGCTAATTTATCAAGCATTGAAGTAACCTTAGGTAATAATTTCTGTGCTTCATCTTTGTCTTTTAAAGCACGTAATTCTTTGATCATATTACGAGCAGATCTTGCATAATATTTATTATGAACCTTTAATTTCTCGCTTTGTCTTGATCTTTTCTCTGCTGACTTATGGTTTGCCATAATTTCTCCGTTAACTTATATAATTACTATTGTAGTCCGTAGGGGAATCGAACCCCTGTTACCAGGATGAAAACCTGGCGTCCTAACCCCTAGACGAACGGACCATGAATCAAGTCTGAAACTTGGTGGTGCAAAAGTAAATGATTTTTTTATTCTTGCAAATATTTTTTTATATTTTTTCATCTTTTTTGCATAATCAATAAAATAATTGATTGTACAAGTGATGTTGATAGAGAAAATTAATTATTTAGTAAGGATTTGGCATAACTTATTAAATCCATACCTGAAAAATTCCCGCTACTCATAAACAAAATGTTTTTTATGGAAAGTTCTGATGCATTTATATAATCAACTAAATCTTTTTGTTCGGTAAAAACAATTAAGCTTTTATTTTGAAATGATTCTCTAACTTGTTCTATGGTAATTGGTTCTAACTTTTTATGCTTTATTACCTCCGGATTAAAATAAACTATTGCAGTATCTGCTTTATCCATTGATCCTGCGTATTCTTTTAAGAAATCAGCATTTAAACTACTAAATGTGTGAAGTTCCATAATAGCAAGAAGATTTTTTTCAGGAAATTGCTCTTTTACAGCATTAACTGTAGCTTCTAATTTTGATGGTGAATGAGCAAAATCACGAAATATAATTGTTGACTCATTTTTAGCAAGAACTTCGAGCCTTTTCGAAGCTCCTTTAAATTTTGAGATTGCTGCGTAAAATTCATCATCACTTATTCCTATCTGATTACAAACCAATTTTGCTCCGCTTATATTCTGAAGATTATGTTCTCCAAAAACTTCCAAAGGAATTTCTTGATCAAGATTAATTAAAAAGGTTTGATTGTTTTTCTTTGTATATGTGTGAGTAGAATAACCGATTCTATCAATTTTAATATGTGTATTCTTTACAAGATCATTTAATACAGGATCATTTTTATGATAAAAAAGGGAACCACTTTCTTCAA
>DAOUTQ010000233.1 GCA_030668615.1 Bacteroidales bacterium
AGAAACTAAAGATGAAACTCAAAAGGAAGCTTTAGTTGATAGTATGATGCGCATATACGATAAAAGAATAAAATATTATAAGCAAGAAGGATATGTTTTAGGTAACAAGGGTGTTGACTTTATTAAATATTCAAAAAAAACACCTGAGAATATGCAAAAAGGTTATGATTTATTAAAAAAATCAATTGACCTTGAAAAACATAAAAGTGGACCTGCTCAGTTATTAACATTTATGCAAGCTTCCAATGCTCTTTATCAAACCAGTGTACTTGAAGCAGGCGAAGTAGTTGCCGATTACGGAGTAGTTTCTGAGATTGTTGATGCTGTTATTAAAAAAGGCGGTAAAAATGGGGCAAGAATGGAACAAGCTAAAGGCCCTATTGATCAAATTTTTGAAGGAGTGGCAAGCTGTGATGATTTAATTCCATTTTACGCTACAAAGTTTGAAGCTACTCCTGAAGATGCAGAATTTCTTAAAAAAGCTACAAATTTACTACGTTCAACAAAGTGTACTGACTCTGACCTTTTCTTTAATATGGCAGAGAAACTGAATACTATCGAACCAACTGCAGAACTCGCTAAAGAACTTGCTAAAATTAATAATCATAAAGAAAATCTTGAAGCATCTGCGAAATATTATAAACAGGCAATCGAGATGCAAAATGACAATATTGAAAAAGCAAATTATTATCTTGAGCTTGGTGATGTTACAAGACGACTAGGTAATTACTCACAAGCAAGAACATATGCTTTAAACTCAATTGAACTTAATCCTGATAATGGATATCCATATTTATTAATAGGAAATATTTATGCAGCTTCAAGCAAATCATGTAGTGAAGATGATTTTGAACAAAAAGCTGTATATTGGGCAGCAGTTGATCAATTTGCTAAAGCAAAAGCTGTTGATCCAGAGTTAACAACTGATGCTAATAAATTTATAGAAGCATACAGACCTCATTTCCCTGATAATGAAACAATATTTTTCTATGGATTAAAAGTAGGTGATTCTTATACAGTAGGATGCTGGATAAATGAAAAAACAACTGTTAGATCTAGATAATTTTTTAAGCAAAAAAAGCTTTCGAAACATAATAATTCCTGTTTTTGCAGGAATTATTATGTTTTTTTATTCATGCGATAGCAGTAATATTGAGAAAATAAATGCTGTTACCAGTGAATTAAATACCCCAACTATGTCGTTTACTAATACTGAAATAATCATTAGTAAAAACGCATTAATTAATACAAAGGTTATTTCTCCTGAAATAAACAGATATCTTGATCTTGAGGAACCTTATACAGAATTCCCAAAAGGGTTACATGTTGAGTTTTATGACTCAACTGAAACTCTAACTTCGTTTATAAAAGCAAAATATTGTATATACGACGAAACTGAGGAATTGTGGACCGCACAAAACAATGTTGTATCAGTAAATGCTGAAGGTGATACCTTAAATACAGAATTTTTAATCTGGAATCAAAAAACAAAGAAAATCTATTCCGACCAGTATGTTCGAATAACAAATAAGAACGGTGTTATTCATGGAAAAGGATTTGAGGCTAATGAAGATCTAACAAACTGGGAAATCAAACAAACTTCAGGTACTATAAGTATTGATAAAGAAGATGAAAAAAAAGAAAAAGAAAATAAATAGTCTGGAAATATTATGGTTTGCAACTGCAATTCTCTGTTTTATTGCAGCTATTCACCAAACTTACCGCGAGGGTTTCTCTAAAAGTTATATTCTTTTTATTTTTACAGTAATGGCAGTAATAATGTATTTACTTAGAAGATATATGAGAATAAATAAAAAAACAGATGAACCGAATGGATGATCCGTTTATATTTGGATTATTAATTGCATTATTCTTTATTTTTCAACTTCTCAGAAGTGCATTTAAGTCAATAAGTCAATTGCAACTTGAGCTTGATAAGTCAAAAGCTGGTTATCATTCAACGATATTGAATTATATTAGCCTGCATACTCAGGATTTTATTACAACACTAAATATATTCTATTTTACTTTTCTCATTATAATCATATCAATTTCTGAGAATTACATTATTTCATCTATCTCAGAAAAATACTTTCTTTTACTTTTATCATATGCAAGCATTCTTGCAGTTTTAATTCTTATAACAATAATTATAAAGACCTTAGGAGAATATTTCTCTAATGAGATTATAAACTTATTTGCTATTCCTATAATTCTTTTTTATATAATCTGTTTCCCATTAACAAAAACTTTATCATTCTTATCAGGAATCCTGTTTAAAATATTTCAAAAAGAGGATATTAAAATTGAACACAAAACATTTAACAAAGAAGATCTGAATAAGTTAGTTGCTGATAATCAAAACCATAAATCCGAAGATGAAGAAGTTAATTCTGAAATAAAGTTATTTAAAAATGCATTGGAGTTTTCTGAAATAAAATTAAGAGAATGTATAATTCCGAGAACAGAAATAGTTGCAACCGAATTAAATGATTTAAATGAAGAATTATTATCACTGTTTATAAAAACCGGTTTATCGAAAATAATTGTTTATCGCGATAATATAGATAACATTATTGGATATGTCACAAGTAAAAGTTTGCTCTCTAATAACAAAGATTACAGAAAAAATATTAAAAACATATCCATATTTCCTGAATCGATGCATGCAAATAAATTGTTGCGATTTTTTATAAAAATGGGTCAGAATATTGCTGTTATTGTAGATGAATTTGGAGGAACTTCAGGAATTCTAACAATAGAAGATATACTTGAAGAAATTGTTGG
>DAOUTQ010000122.1 GCA_030668615.1 Bacteroidales bacterium
CAGAAATTGGAATTTTATCACAAACAGCAAAGGGAGAAATTCAATTTAAGCAATGCAAAGAATCAAACTTGTTAGCTGATTCATACGGATTAAAAAGTATAAAAACCAGGCCAGTTAAAAGTAACAAAACAATTATTCAGACTTCACAACCTGTAAAAAATAAAAAATCATATAAAAAACATCTTATTTTCGGATTATCAAGTGCTGTATTAATATGTTTAATTATTGCAGGTTGGTTTTATACAGATGGTTATAAGGATTTGAGCATTGTTTTTCCTGATAAAGAAACAGTTGTAGATCTTTCAGAAAATAAAGCTAAACTAACAACAGAAAAAAATCTGGACAGTATTGCAAGAGCTGATAGCATAAAAGCATTAATTGTTCATTCAATAGATGACAATACAGATAAAAAGGATGCCTTATTTTATGAGGAACCAGAAAAGCAAGAACCTAAAACGATATATTCAGAGTTCCATATTATTGCAGGAAGCTTTAAAAAAATAGAAAATGCTGAGAAGTTTTCAAATGAGCTAAAAAACAAAGGCTATAATCCAGAGATAATTCAATCTGAGCAAAATCTAATAAGAATTGCAATCTTTACTTTTACAAATGAAACAGAAGCTTTAAAAAAGCTTTATAATCTTCGAGAAACATCAGATATTAGTTCTGTTTGGATATTAAAAGTCATTTAGTTTTTCTACAACATCTTCGTTTTTTACAACATCAATCCATAAGGTTTGTAAACCTGTTTTTTCGGCCGACTCAATATTCACCTTTAGATCATCAATAAATAATGTTTCTTTTGGATTTAAGTTACTATCCGATAAAGCAGACTGAAAAATTTCAATATCTGGTTTTCGCATTCCCATTTTAAATGAATAATATGCTTTTACAAACAAACTATTAAATTCGAATCCATATTTATTTTTAAAATCCTGAATATACCGATTATAGTGAATCTCGTTTGTATTGCTTAGCAGGTAAATATTATATTTCTCGCTAAGTTTTTTTATTAAATCAATTCTTTCTTTGGGAAAATCAAGCAACATTGCTCCCCACGCCTTATTAAATTTTTCATCGCTTACTTCGTTCACAATATGTTTTCGTAACTCATTTCTAAAATCCTCAGAATTTATTAATCCTTTTTCTAATCTATCAAATAAATCGGTTTGTTTAAATAAAGTATAGCTTTCCTGAAAGTTTGAAAAGCCAAGCTCTTTCATTGCTTTCACTGTAAGGTCTGTGTCGATATTAATAATTATAACTCCCAGATCAAATATGATATTTTTTATATTTCTATTTTGCATAATGTTATATTTTAAGAATACAAAAATAGAAATCATTTAAAGATTAAATGATCTTTTCTTACTTTTATCAAAAATCAGAGTTGATGAAAATAAACGGAAAACATTATCATACAATTTGGGTTAAAGAAAGTGATCCAAATACTATTCAAATTATTGATCAACGCTTTTTACCTTTTGAATTCAAAATTCAGGATCTAAAAACAATTGAAGATGCATTTTACGCCATAAAAGATATGTGGGTTCGTGGAGCACCTTTAATTGGAGTTACTGCGGCATATGGAATGTATCTTGGATTATTGAGTTTAAAAAAAGACGGAAATCTAAAAGAAAAAATTATTGGCTTTGCAAACTATTTAGAATCATCGAGGCCAACTGCCATCAACTTAAAATTTGCAGTTGATTTTGTACTTAGGAAAACCAAAGAAGCTGAATATCTTGAAGATAAAATAAAAATCGCTTTCGAAACTGCAAATCAATTAAAAGCAGATGAAATTGAAAATTGTAGATTAATTGGAGAATACGGATTTCCTCTGATTGAAAAAATAAGTAAAGCTAAAAAAGGGGAAACTGTAAATATATTAACTCATTGCAATGCAGGATGGTTAGCATGTGTTGATTATGGAACTGCAACCGCTCCTCTTTATTTGGCACATAAGAAAGGAATAAAGATTCATGTTTGGGTTGATGAAACACGCCCTCGAAATCAGGGATCAAGATTAACTGCGTTTGAATTAGAACAAGAAGGCATTCCACATACTGTTATTGCAGATAATACAGGCGGTTTATTAATGCAAAAAGGAATGGTTGATATGTGTATTGTTGGTAGCGATAGAACCAGTGCAAATGGTGATGTTGCAAACAAAATTGGAACTTATTTAAAAGCTCTTGCTGCAAGTGATAATAACATTCCTTTTTATGTTGCATTACCTTTATCGACAATAGATTTTAATATGAATGATGGTATTAACCAAATTCCTATTGAGCAACGTGATCCTGAAGAAGTAAAATATGTAGAAGGCTGGAGCAATAATAAAATTACAAAAGTTCGTATTATGCCAGAAAATAGTCAGGTTGCAAACTATGGTTTTGACATTACTCCTGCCAAATATGTAACTGCTCTTATTACTGAAAAAAGAGTTTGCAAAGCAACACAAAAAGACATTGAAACATTAAAAAAATGAAAATAGACGAAGGTTATATAAAATTCAACTTAAACTGGGACAAGAAAGCTTTTAATTTTAGCGATCAGGATTTTTTGCAAATTAATTCATCACGCAGAAAACTTTTCGAAATAGGATTAATAGGAGCTTATCCAGATGAAATAGGTTTTGGGAATTTAAGTATTCGGAGCAATAAAAATGATTTTATTATTTCAGGATCGGCAACCGGAAATTTCAAAACACTTTTAAAAGAACATTATTCTTTAGTGACTAATTATGACATTGTTAATAACAGTGTTTCTTGCATTGGACTTTCAAAAGCATCATCAGAATCATTAAGTCATGCTGTTATTTACGACTCAAATCCTAAGGTAAATGCTGTTATTCATGTTCATAATAAAGATATGTGGGATTGCTATTTAGAAAAGCTCCCTTCAACAAGGATAAAAGCTAAATTTGGTACACCCGAAATAGCATTAGAAATTAAAAAATTAGCAGATAAAAGTTCTGGTATTATTATTATGGGAGGACACCCTGAAGGAATTATTACTTATGGAAAGTCTTTATTTGAAGCAGAGAAAATTCTATTAAATTATTTTAACACAATATAAAATGGCAAAAGTTGCAATTATTGGCGGATCGGGTTTAGAAGATCCTGACATTCTAAAATCACCTAAAATTATAAAAATTGATACTCCGTATGGTGTGCCATCATCAGAATTAACTACAGGTAAAATTGGAGAAACAGATGTTGTGATTATTTCAAGGCACGGTAAAAAACACACGATTCCACCAACCCAAGTAAATAATAGAGCTAACATTTGGGCGTTAAAAAATCAGGGTTGTGATTTTATCTTGGCTACAACGGCATGTGGCAGTTTACGAGAAGAAATTGGACGTGGTGATTTGGTTATTTTAGATCAGTTTATCGATTTTACAAAGCATCGTAAAACAACTTTCTTTGATGAATTTAAACCCGGAGAAATGAAACACACACCAATGGCTGATCCTTTTGATGTTAACCTTAGAAATTTATTAATACAATCTTCAGAAGAATTAAATCATAAATTTCACAAAACCGGAACTGTAGTTAGTATTGAAGGTCCGAGATTTTCGACTCGCGCAGAATCGAATATGTTTCGAATGTGGGGAGCTGATGTAATAAATATGTCTGTTGCACCAGAAGCAATTCTTGCCAATGAAATTGGAATTCCATACGCTGCTATTGCTATGAGTACCGATTACGATTGCTGGAAAACAGATGAAGAACCTGTTACATGGGAGGCTGTTTTAGAGATTTTTAACCAAAATGTGCATAACGTTATTGACTTGATTTTAACAACACTAAAAAAAAATTAATACGCTTTTTTTGATTTTTATGAAAAAGTATTGTGTAATTAATAACATTTCGTTAATATTGCACTCCGAATTTGTCATATGACAAATCGGGCCCATAGCTCAGCTGGTTAGAGCACCTGACTCATAATCAGGGGGTCCCTGGTTCGAGCCCAGGTGGGCCCACAGGCTTTTAGAAAGGGAGTTAGATTAATATGATCTGATTCCCTTTTTTATTGTTCGTGGGGGAATCGTTAAGGAATCTATGTAATTAATTTCTAAAAAGCTCTAACTGCACGTACATAGAAGGTTGTGGATTTACCTACGCTGATCTGAGCACCACTACTGAAACTCTGTGCATAACTAGAGACACCATTATAATCAGACTCGGTAGAACTCCAATAGGTGGAAGTAGCAAAAACATTACCGCCATTCGCCGTTGCTGTGTCGTCTATCGTAGTTTTATTTTGATACATCAAATTTAATTCTCCTTTTGAAGGTAGATACCAATCGCCATAAGTCTTCCCGTTTTCAGTTATTTGTAAATCGTTACAGGTACTTGCTGCATAAAAATTTATATCATCGCCGAAAGCTGCTTGAGATGCAATAATTATTGATGTATTAGCTTCTCCTGAAAAAGGGCCATCTCCTTTTGCTCGTGTATTTAAATAAGTGCCAGCATACCAGCGCAAACTAGTGCTTTGGTCTTTTTTAGCACAAACCAAACCATGTTGCCCTGTTTCATCAAGCCAAAAAACAATACCTCCCTGGGCAAAGTCACCTACGGAATAAGTTGTGGCACCGGCATTGTCATCTACATATTTTTTTGTGGCAGGTTCGTAATCTGCATCTGGTGTAAATGAGGTAGTATTATCCAATTCCAGCACATTAGATTTTGATGCAAGCGTTGATAAATCCTGGTCACCTGTATTTGCTCCTGATAAATTATTCAAATTTGTAATGTCTTCTGCTTCAATGTTTACTGCTTGACTTGCTAAGTAAACTGGATCAGATTCAGTAATAGTACCAATAATACTATCGGCTGTTTTAGCGTGTATTGCATAAGGCACACTTAGCAATTGTGTTGTACCCATCAATTGGTAATCTGTGCCTCCATTTTGGTCAAGCTCTACTTGAATAAAGAATAAATTACTTCCCCAATCGATATTTGTTAAATCGTCAGTTGTTACTCCATTTCCTATATTAAGATTCACCAGCCCAAATTGGTTAGTTGTGGTGGTATGAGTTTCCATATATACAGAGGAACCATCAGTACTGCCACTTAAAATGCTAATTTGGAAAGATACATCTTGATTAATAATAACTTGCCCTGTGGCATCTCTTACTACAGCCTGATATTTGAATGCATCTGGTGATTGTCCAACACTTAAAAATCCAATTAGACTAAATGTAAATGCTAAATAAATCCGTTTATAATTTCTCATAATCAATAATTTTCACATAAAGGTACTGATTAATAGAATCATTGTCAATAATTTATTACTTTAGAAAAGATAGTCAAAACGCACAAAAAGACTTCTAGGAAACTAGGAGTCTTTTTTTATTCTGATAGTATTCTGTATAATTCAATGTTTAAATAGTAATGATGTCCCTCTATTTCTCTCTTTTCTAGCACTTGCATATCACATAATTTATTCAAGTAATCTCTTGCAGTATTTTCTGCATAAATTCCGGAATCAACCAAATGCTTTACTTTAGTAAGGGGCTGAGAAAATAATGACTCTATAAGTCTTACAGGATTACGAAATTTTCGATCGTCTTTCTTTACATATTCCAAAATTGAATCTTTTGTTGAGACAATCTCATTTATTTTATTAAAAGTTATATTCGATGTGATTTCAATTGCTCTCATCATAAATAACAACCAATTTTTCCAGTCTCCTCTTTGCGAAACACCCATTATTCCAGAATAATAATCATCCTTATTATCTAAGATGTATCGACTAAGAAACAATATTGGAACATCTAACAGTCCTTTGTTTGTCAAATAATGAATATTAAATACTCGACCAGCTCTACCATTTCCATCTCGGAATGGATGAATAGCCTCAAACTGAAAATGTGCAATGGCCATTTTTAGTAAATGATCAATCCTATATTGCTCATCATCATTTAAGAAATTTATAAGATTGTCTAGTTTTTCTTTAATTATAGTAACACCTTTAGGAGGGGTATAGATTACCTGACCGGCATTTGATCCTGTACCACCCTGTTTAATTGTCGTATTTAAGAAATCAGGTCGGATTCCATCTTTTGTTTGTTTTATTTCCCGAAATACCTGTAAAAAGTAGTCTTGATCAAACTGTCCTGATTTTCGTAAATAGTTATATCCAGACCAAAGTGCTTCCCTATATCTTAATACTTCTTTAGAGGCTCCTGTTGTTTCACCATTTTGATCACTATAATCCTTATAAAGCTCATCATCAGTTGTAAATATATTTTCAATCGCACTTGAAATCTTTGCTTCTTGCAAGCTTATTGTATTAATTAAAAGTCCTTGGTTAGGAATAATGGCACTTCGACCATAAAGCCTTGCTAAAGCCGCTTTTGCATCTCCAAGCTTCTCAAATACTTCTATTGTTTGATAAAGTTCCTTTCTAATAGGTAATGAAGGAATATTATTCCAAGGAATATTTCTGCTAGGGTTTATTGGATAAAGTATTTCTTGCATTAATAAATCTAATTTTTAATGTTTACTCAGATTCTGACATTAAAAGTACAAAAAAAAATTGAACATACATTAAAATACAGAAATAATAATGTTTGTTCGAATTCCAGCATTAAAATTTATACCCAAAACACACTGCAAACATTATTTTACTCTATTTTTGATGTTTGATACAATTCTGACATTAAAATTAATTCTTAATGAATTTATATGAACAAATATGATCTTCAAGTTTAAATATAATACAATCCTACTATTAATTCAGAAAAATTAAGAGTTAATATATTGTAAAACTGAAAGCATATTCGTTATTCAAAAAACCATTGCTTAATTATTATTAAAGCTTTACATCTTGGGGGAATATACTATTGCATTTGTTTTGTGTTTGACTTAATTACAATTTATAAAACACAGTAAGTTTGGCAGTATCTCTTAGATAATCAACACTATGAATGTCAAAATGTGTAACATCAATACCCAAACGCAACTTTAAATCATTAATAATTGCTTCTTTATTTTCAAAGTGTACATTTTCAATTTTCTCATATGTCATCTCTATAGACCTTTCTTTACTTTTGAAAAGTGCTTTTTCAATAATATAAATAGCGCTTACAACTATTAAATTAATACTTAAAATCTCAGCATAACTCATTTTCTTATTGGCCAGAGCATTAATTACCGAAACTCCAATAACTATAAACAAATAAGTCATTTCTTTTGTATCAACAGCTTCGGTCCGGTATCGGATTATCCCGAATATTGCAAACAATCCCAAAGCCATACCTAATTCAAGTTCAAACTTTTTTAAGGTAAAACATATAAAGAATACAATAAGACCTATCATGTAATAAGTGAACATATAGGCTGGTTTTTTTGAACTTCGGTAATAGAGAAAACGAATAATTATGGTTAAAAAAACCATATTTATTAATAAACGAAAAATCATTTTAAAGAAATCGTCATCAAAAAAAGGTATGTCTAAAAATTCCATAATTATATTGCTATTTTGTTAATATTTAGAATCTTATTTTTAAATCTGTTGTGCTTAAGTCCTTTGTTAAGTCGAAGCATTCCAATACAATATTTACTGAATCTTGATGGTTTAATTTTAAACTCTTTTAAAGCACAACATAGAGTTGAATTACGGTTTTTTCCATCTGCTTTTAATTCAACAATCACAAAATTTTGAAGATTTGATTTATTATTTTCATTTTTATAATGAATGTTTAAATCAATGGTACATCGTTCATTAAAATCTTTATTTACCAATGTTATACGATCAAATTTATTCATTAAAACAGGTCTCAAATCATCAGATTTATATAATGTATTATCTGAAATGAACTTTTTCTCTTTATCAGAAAAAATTGTACTCTCAGATGTAATTTTTATTCTTTTTTTTATTGTTCGATTTTTATTGTTTTTAAATTTTATTTCCAAAAAACTTAGGTTGCTTGATTGATAGCTTCTTGTTCTGATTTTATATCGATTAAGTTTACCATTGTGATGAGCCATGTACATGCTATTCTCCGGACTATCATAGTACGTTGTTGTATAAGGTAAAATACTAAGACCATTAATTTTAAGAATGAAATACTTTTTAGATATCAACTCTAAAACTTTGGGTAATATATCTGTATGAAACCAGTATTTAGTATCGGTTCGACTCATTAATTTCACTTTATCGACTTCATTAAGCTCAATCGAATCAAACCTATTTATAATTTCATTTAATTTCTCTGTATTCAACATTCCATTGTCTAAGTAAAATTTAAGCCTAAATCATACTGTTTAGATGTTGCTTTCAGTTTCTATTAAGCTTTTTAATTTCAGCTTTTACGGCTTTTTTCCTTTTAATCCAAAAAGATTTCAATCCTGGAATAAATGCACCAGGATCATTGGGATCACCTATTGTTTCAAATAAGTTTTTTTCAAACTCATCATTTGAATACATCTTCATTGTATCGAGATAAACATGTTTCCTGATTTTTAAACTTTCTTCATCAATCATGTTTTCAATATATTCAGTGTGGAAATATTTGTCAAGTATTGATTCCATATAGCTGATATAATCATCTCTATAATAGCTATTTGAAATGATTTTTAAAAATAAGGGATTATTATTTTCAAGGTGCTGATAAAAAATGCTCAGGTTTTCTGCTTCTTGTAAATTGAAAACAGGACTCCAGGCACAAAATGCATAATTAGCATCATATGGAATCCATTCAAAAAGGTCGGTGTCTGTGTTTTTGTATAGATAAAAGTTATGAGGATAAAGCATATTGTATGCATCAACATTGCAAAGGATATTTGTAATAGCGAAAATTTTAAGACAATTTTCAACATTTAAGATTTGTTCAACTTCTTTCACAAATTCATCTTCATTCAAACTGGTATCGTTTACAATTTTGATTAAATCAACCAGGTCTTTTCTTATCTTCCCATTTTTATGTTCTGCAAGATATTTTCCGTGATAACTATCCGGGTTATTATCAGTGTACTCAAAAGTTGCTTTTGGTTCACCTTTGTAAAAACTCCCATTATTATTGCCAAAATATTTGTCTAAAAATCTTCGGTTAATGTGTTCTGAAATTACATATAAACCATAGTTTTTATCATTGATATAAACATTTGCAAAGCTTATTCGGGGAGCTGGTATTCCTTCTTTTCTGAAAATATCAAAAAATATTTTTTCTCTTAAAAAACTGGGATCTTTAAATCCGTTATTAAGATTTATGGTTGTTAAATCGTCTAAATCTTGTTTTTTAATATATTTATTAAATTTTATTTTGAGAGATTTTTTATCACCTGGAGTATAATCGTATGATGATTCTCCTTTTATCCTAACACCTACAGCATAATAAGTCTTACCGCTGATTGTAACATTGGCTTGTAAATATTTATTTATTTCAAGTTGGTCTTTATAATATTCTTTGTAGTGAGTTAATGAATCCCAATAATTACAATGTGCAAATTTAATGTGGATATCATGCACCAAATCAGTATTATAAAATTCATCACCAATTTTATTTTTTTGCGAGTAAAGTTGCAAGCATAATAATACCAGGAGACTTGTAACTAAATATTTTTTCATACTAACTGTCTAAAATTTGTAATTAAAACCTAAGGTTACGTTCCATTGATTTCTATACTTTTGAGTATCATATTCTGTATATTCGTAACCAAGTCTTGCTTTTATTGTCCATCTGTTTTTAATAGGACCTTCGTACCCGATTTTAATTTTCTTTTTATCGAGTTTATATAATTCATAATCAACAAGATCACCAGAACCTTCATCTGGTGTACTACCTATACCTGATTGTAAGAAAATATATCGATCGGCACTTGAGAGATAATACCTGATTGTTAAAAAGTATGATTGAGAAACACCAACATCTTTTGGAGTAATAAAAGGCCTAAATGAAAACCAAAAGTTTTTATAATACTTACCCAACGATCCTGTAAGTACAAAAATGTCTTTTTTCGAAGAATCAGTTGAACTTATAAACTGCATATACCGAAAACCCAATGATGTTTCGAAACTCCATGGTAAACTTTTAAATAACTCGAGTCCTGCTCTATGCTTTGGGAATAACCTGTTAAATCCATACCCGTAACTAACAT
The DNA here is from genome assembly GCA_030668615.1 of Bacteroidales bacterium. Classification (GTDB taxonomy): domain Bacteria; phylum Bacteroidota; class Bacteroidia; order Bacteroidales; family UBA12077; genus UBA12077. The sequence goes on from DAOUTQ010000122.1 coordinate 10,116, forward strand.
ATGAGTATAATCCCCTGGCAATTTTAGGATATGCAGTTAATTCGGCCTGATATCCTAACTCATTTTGGTATAAATGTTCATCGTTTTTTACAATGTCGTTCACATAAACACGCGCAATAATACTACCGATTGGTGTTTTATTTGCATATGAAACAGTTGTTAAATGCCGCCTTCTTATATATGGTTCCTTATAGAATTCAAAATCATGGAGTACTTCTATCTTGCTCAGCATTACTTTTTGATTTTCCTTTTTAAGTAGAGCTAATGCTTTTTCATTTGCTGGGTTTAAATCGAGAACCTGCGACAATACATTTTTAGCTTTTTCCTTTTCTTCCATTTTTAAAAGGATAGTAGCTTTTTTAATATAGAAATCCTGATGAGTAGGATGAAATGAAATTCCGATATTTGAATATTTTAAGGCTTCATTATAATCACGACTCCACATTAATGCATCAGTCATGGCAGAAAGTCCGTCCTTATGCCCTACGTTATATGAAAAAACATATTGAAAGCTTACAAATGCAGAATCATACATTTTATCCCA
>DAOUTQ010000160.1 GCA_030668615.1 Bacteroidales bacterium
AGATTCTGAACTTCTTGACGATTTGAATCAATTAGAATATTATCAAAAAAAACATCCTAAATCTTTAGGAAAAGAATGGCTAATAGACACGTTTATTCCAATATTGGAGAAATCAGAAATTCCCGTAAAAGATAAAATTAGAACTGTATATGAGCATATTGCTCAACAAACTACAAGTGCTTTAAATCTAAAAAAGCAATCAACTTCATTGTTTACAGGCGGAGGAGTTTATAATAAGTTTTTATTAAATCTGATAAAGCAAAAAACCAATTCAGAAATTATTATTCCTGATGAAGAGATTATTGAATTTAAAGAAGCTATTATTTTTGCTTTACTTGGGATATTAAAAATTGAAAATGAGATAAACTGCTTAGCATCAGTAACAGGAGCTAAAAGAGATTCTTCGGGAGGAATTATTCACATTCCTTGAAAAAATTATTAAACTTTTTCTACTATTTCTTGTCTATTTACTAATCTAAACCAAATATGTTAACAAATAATTATCTAATTAATTTGGTGATTTAATAAAAAACTAATAAATCGATGGAAAACTTTACTGCATATAATCCAACAAAACTCCATTTTGGAAAAGGTGTAACAGATATTTTAGGAGAAACTGTAAATGAATATGGCAAACGCGTATTATTAATGTATGGAAAAGGTTCTGTACAAAAAAATGGGATTTACGATAAAGTAATAAGTCAATTAAAATCAATTGATGCCGAAATATTCGAATATTCAGGTATAAAACCGAATCCATTGGTAGAAGATGTTTCTGAGGCAGCCCAAATTGGGAAACTAAATAATATAGATGTAATTATCGCTGTAGGAGGAGGAAGTGTTATTGATTCTGCAAAAATTACTGCCTTGGCAATTTCAAATAACACTGATCCATGGGCAATCATGAAATATGAGGCGAAACCCAAATCAACAATTCCATTAATTGCTGTTTTAACATTGGCAGCTACCGGCACTGAGATGAATGGAGCTGCAGTTTTGCAAAATCTTGAAACAGATGAGAAAATTGGTTATGTTTCTTTGTTAAACTATCCAAAACATTCATTTCTTGATCCTGAGTTTACTTTTACTGTACCTAAAGATTACACTGCTTACGGAGTTGTTGATCTAATTGCTCATGCTTTAGAAGCTTATTTTGGTGAGGGCGAAGCGTCCCTTTCTGATCGATTTATTGAAGTAATTATAAAAGAAGCAATGGAATACGGGCCTATGCTTTTAAAAGATCTTAAAAATTATGAGTATCGTGCAAATATTATGTGGGCAGCTACAACTGCATTAAACGGAATGACTAATTACGGAAGAAAAAGTGGTGATTGGGGAGTTCATGATATCGGACATAACATTTCTTACTTATATGACACACCACACGGGGCAACACTTTCCATAGCATATCCTGCTTGGTTAAGGCTTCAAAAAGACAGAATTCCTGAAAGAATCACCAAGTTAGGCAATCAATTATTTGGTACAAACTCCGTTGATGAAACAATATCAAATCTGGAGGAATTCTTCAAATCAATTGACTGCCCTATAAAGCTTTCAGATATAAACATTGGTAAAGATAAAAAAGAGGAAATTGTCACTCAAATGCTTAAAAATAAGATAAATGGAATGGTTCATCAATTTACTGATGATGATCGAAAAGTGATTGTTGATCTGATGATGTAGTTTTATCAATTATCAATTTACAAACACCAAAAAATAATAAACTTTGATAATTGGTCTTTGATAATTGGTCTTTGATCTTTAAATAATTTTTCTATTTTTGTCAAATTCGTTCATATAAAAATAAATAACTAACAATAAACTAACTATGAAAAAAACATTTTTAACAATCTCTTTAACCTTAATATCAGTACTTCTGATAAATACAGGTTTTGCTTGTACAAACTTTCTTATTACAAAAGGAGCTAGTACAGATGGATCAACCATGATTACATATGCGGCTGATTCACATGTTTTATTCGGAGAATTATACCACTGGCCTGCTGCAGACTATCCCAAAGGTACAATGCTAAAGGTATACGAATGGGATACCGGAAAATATCTTGGAGAAATTGAACAAGCAGAACATACATATAATGTAGTAGGAAATATTAACGAAAATCAGGTTGCAATTGGTGAAACTACTTATGGTGGGCGGTCAGAATTGAAGGATTCTACAGGAATAGTAGATTATGGAAGTTTAATTTATATAGGGCTTCAAAGATCGCGTACAGCTCGTGAAGCTATTAAAATCATGACTGACTTAGTTAAAAAATATGGATATTACAGCGTTGGAGAATCTTTCTCAATTTCTGACCCAAATGAAGTATGGATTATGGAATTAATAGGAAAAGGTCCTGGTATTACTGGTGCTGTTTGGGTTGCACGTCAAATTCCTGATGGATATATTTCAGGTCATGCTAATCATGCACGTATTACAACTTTCCCTTTTAATAAAGAAAATAACTTTAACGATCCTAATCAAACAACATATCATGCTACTGATGTAATTTCTTTTGCTCGCGAAATGGGTTACTTTGATGGAAAAGATAAAGACTTTAGTTTTTCTGATGTTTATGCTCCTTTGGATTTTGGTGGCGCTCGTTTTTGCGAGGCTCGCGTTTATGCAGGATTTAACAGAGTAGCTTCTGGCATGGAAAAATACGAAGATTATGCTATGGGTGAAAACCTTGAAAACAGAATGCCTTTATGGATTAAGCCAGATAAAAAATTATCTGTTCGTGACGTTATGGGTATGATGAGAGATTATTATCAAAATACTCCAATGGACATGACAAAAGATGTTGGTGCAGGTCCTTATGGTAATATTGTAAGATGGAGACCATTATACTGGGAAGTTGAAGGACAAAAATACTTTAACGAAAGAGCTATTTCAACGCAACAAACCGGATTCTCTTTTGTAACTCAAAGTCGTAACTGGTTACCTGATCCAATTGGTGGAATTATTTGGTTTGGTGTTGACGATACATATTCTACAGTTTATGCACCAATGTATTGCGGTATGACAGAAACTCCAGAAGCATTTGCAGTAGGAAATGGTTCAATGATGGAATACAGTGAAACTTCAGCTTTCTGGGTATTTAATCAGGTTTCTAATTTTGCATATACTCGATATTCAGCTATGATTCCTGATATTCAAAAAGTACAGGATGAGCTTGAATTAGGTTTTATTGAAGAAGTAAAAGGTATTGATAATGCTGCTGCGGAGATGTTTAAAAACAATCCTGAAATGGCAGTAAATTTTATAACTGATTATTCTGTTTACCAAGGAAATAAGACATTAAAAGTGTGGAAAAAGCTTTATGCTCATTTATTTACTAAATTTATGGATGGTAATGTAAAAGCAGCTCGTCCAATTCCAGAAGGTTACAAATATGTAACTCCGGATATTGAGCAGCCAGGTTATGGTGAAGAATGGAATAAACTTATTATTCAGGAAACAGGTGATAAATTCAAAGTTATAGGTGAAGGACACTAAACTAATTATAAATTACAATTTGTATTTTTAGAAATACAAAAAGAGCCACTGAAATTCAGTGGCTCTTTTCGTTTGAACTTCCGTACTGGATTTTTGTTTATTTAATAACTAAATTTGGTATGAACCTTTAAATCTATAGAATTATGAAATTTCTAAAATGGTTGGGTATTATTATATTGGTTATTATTGCCCTATTTTTAATTATTCCTCTTTTTTTACCATCAAATTTTCATATCGAAAGATCAATTATTATAGACAAACCAGTCCACCATGTTTTTAATACTGCTGTTGATATGAATAAAAGAGTAAAGTGGGATCCTTGGATTGAAACAGATCCTGAAGCTGAAATAAATGTACACATAACACCTGAAGTTATTGGTTCGGGTTATACATGGAAAGGAGAAATAATTGGAGAAGGAATAATTGCTATAAAAGAGTTTATCCCAAATGAGTTAATTAAGTCTAAAATTGAATTTATATCTCCGCAAAGTATGGAATCAGATGTTATTTGGAATTTCAAAGAAGCGAATAAAAATACAAATATAACATGGGCATTTGAGGGTTCTTTATCTTATCCAATAGAAAAGTGGAGTGGATTATTTATGGACAAATTCATGGGACCACAATTCGAAAAAGGCTTAAGCAATTTTAAGAAATTAGTTGAAAGTTTACCAGATTTAACAGGAAGAACTGGTGAAATAAAAGAAGTACAATTTGAAGGCTTACTTGCTGTTACCATGAAAGATGAATGCGCTATGAATAAACTTAGTAGTAAAATGATGGAAATGTATCCTGAATTGATGAATTATTTAAGCGAAGTCAATTCAGAAATCTCAGGACCTCCATTTGCTATTTATCACAAAAGTGAAACTGAAGGTTATACATTATTGGAATGTGGTCTACCAATTAATTCAAAAATCGAAGGAAAAGACAATATTAACTTTCTTGAAATTACCCCTACGAAAACAATTATGGCTTCACATTTTGGACATTACAATACAGTTAAAACAACTTATAATGCTTTATTAAAATATATTAATGAAAATAAGATAGAAGTTACAGGATCACCTTGGGAAATGTATATTACGGATCCAATGAAAGAACCTGACCAAAGTAAATGGGAAACAAAAGTGTATTTTCCAATAAAATAAAAAGTATTATTTATTTAAATGTAAAGTGACTATCCAATAACTTTAATAGTTGTCATTCCCTTGTAATACCGTTACATATTCGATTCTAAACTTTAAATTAGATTTTAAATACGACATTTTGATAAAGAATTGGTATAAAAGGGAATCTCATACATAATGTTAATATCTTGAGATCTCCAATCAAGTTGGAGATGACATTTTTTGGACAATTTCTTTTTTACTCACTGAAGAATAAATAACTATTACAACTCAAACGCCCCTCTTCGCAAATGAGTTCTTTAATTTTAACAATCTATTATACTGACACTTATGCAATATTATTTTTATTATAAAATTTAGTTTTGCTGATTCATTAATTTTTTCGGATATTTGCAAGCTGAACGCAGAATAATAATTTGTAAAATCTTGCAAAATTTGCACGAAAAATTATTAATTATCAAAAAATATTTGTAATATTGCGCTCTGTTAAAATAGAATACAAAAACTTTAAAATATTATCAGAATGGATTTAATGAAAGTTGTTGAAAATGAATTCGCAGTAAAAAAGGACCTTCCTAAATTTAACGCTGGCGATACTGTTACTGTTCACTATAAAATTAAAGAGGGTAGCAAAGAAAGAATCCAAAATTTTAGAGGTGTTGTTCTTCAGAGAAAAAGTTCAGGTCATAATGAAACTTTTACTGTAAGAAAAATGTCAGGTGGTATCGGAGTTGAGAGAATATTTCCTTTAAACTCACCATTTATTGAAGAAATTGAAGTTAATAAACATGGTAGAGTTAGAAGAGCAAAAATTTTCTACTTACGTAAATTAACTGGTAAGAAAGCAAGAATTAAAGAAAAGAGATTTTAATTTCTTTTTACGATATAAAAAAAGCCTTCCGAAACTCGGAAGGTTTTTTTATTTCTAAACTTTTTTTATTTCCCCTTTTTAATATCTGAAGCTTTTACTCTTGCCTCCTCTACAATCTTATCTGCCTTTTTATCAGCAGCTGCAACTAAATTATCTACTTTCTTCTGCGCTTCTTTTTTTGCCTCTTTTGCTGCTGTTTCAGCTGCAACTTTTGCCAAATATCCTTGCTTTGCAGCTTTTGCTACTAAAGCATCTGCTTCTTTATTTCCATCTGCAATTATTTTATCAGCAGCCTCGCGTGCTTCTTTCTTAATTTTTGCGGCCTCCTTTTCGGCGTCATCAATAACTTTCTGAGCCCGAGCTTCAATTTCTTTGCGCGCTTCGGCATCAGCCTTCTTCTTTAATTCCTCTTTTAAGCCTTTTTCAGCATCACCGGAATCATCTTTATAATTAAGAGTAATTTTTGGATTTGTTGATGTACCAACAACCTTTGCTTTTACTTTAATATTCTCAGAAACGTCAAGCTTCACTCCTTTTGCTGCAGCTTCTTTTAACAATCCATCAAGAGCATCATTTGCTGCTGAACCAAAATATTTTCTTGGTACAAGTAAACTTAGATTGTAATCAAGGGTTTGATCGATTCCATGTGAACCAGCAACATTCATATTTATATCAGAAACTTTAACATCGAAAGGTTCAACCGTAATTCGTCCGTCCTTTACTTTAAAGCTGATATTTATATCTTTAAATTCATTGTCAAATTTATCTGCCATTTTTAACACCTTACCTAATTCATCAAGAGTTTTAGAGCTAACTACTTCAATTTTTTCTGATTTTAATCTACCATAACCATCAATCGTGTTAAGCACTGGACTCATTTCAGAATCAAGCAAGCTTTTAAAATCAAATTTTATCGACACTTTTCCTTTGCAATCCTTTAAAATCGGCGCCATTTTTTCAATCATACTGAATGAATTAACAGCAGATTCAATTTCTATATTACGAATATCTAAACCCATAATAACGGTTGGTTCTTCTATTTTCTGAGTATTATATTCACCATCAATACCAATTTCTCCATCAAGGATTTTCATATTTAGATTATCCATCAATACTTTTTTGTCTTTAATCAAGAATGTACCTGTCAGATTTTTGATATCCATTTTATCGTATAAGATATGATCCAAGGATGAGACTAATTTGAAATCAATTTTATCTGGAACTTCAAAAATGGTCGTAACTGAAGATGTGTCGATTAGCTCATCTTCAACAACTTTAGCTTCTTCTGTTTCTGTCATAAATTCATTTGCATTGATATATGAAGAAGTGAATTTGAAATCTCCCCGTAAAGTACCATCACTGAGTGCATATGAAATATAATTTTCGATTTTACCATTCAAATGGAAATCGCTTTCTCCTATCTCTGTATTAAATGATTTTAATTCTAAAAACTGAGGCGTGAAATTAAATGTAGTTTCAATTATTTTAACTGCAGCAGGCAAATCGGCACTCTCATATACGAAATCTTTTAATTGCAGCTGACCTGTTGCATTGAAATCTTCGTAGTTTTCATTTTCTATTGTTGACATAT
>DAOUTQ010000166.1 GCA_030668615.1 Bacteroidales bacterium
AAGATCTGTACCTCCTAATGCAATTGGAGTAGCACAGAGTGAAAGACCATATTTATTAATAGCATTTATGGTTGCTTCCTTGATTCTCTTATCATTTGCAATGCCCAAATAGTTGTTTGCTGCTAAGTTTATAAATTCTTCTCCATCAATAATAAGAGAGTCGCTAAGATCTGATTGCACGTTAACATAGTATGGATTAAATCCAGTTTTTCGTTTTAGCTCGATATTGAGCTGGTGCGATTCGTAAAATTTTTTAGTGCCCATGTTACATTCATTTAAATGTATTTTGACTGTAATACATCGATTATTTCATTCACGGTTGCAAACTTTTCAATATCAGCTTCATCGACTTCAATTGAGAATTCATCCTCAATAGCATTAACAATCATCAACTTCCCAAATGAGTCAATATTTAGTTCAGTAAAAAGGTTCGTGTCGGGGTTAATCTTATATTTATGATCTGTATTTTCCATGATTATGAATATTAATCTATCTGCTATTTCCATGATTTATTTTTTATAACATTTGGTTAAGTACTTTGAATCACACATAATTGCACAGTAGTTGCAATTTACACACTTGGATTTATAGTTATTATTTTGTTCAATTTTATTTGCAAAGTCAGGTTCACAAATGAATGGTCTACTTAAACTTACGAAATTGATATTTTTATTTTTTATGGTGTATTCTATTTCCTTTTTTTCTCGGTAGCCTCCAACAGAAATAATTGGAATCTCAGTTATTTCTTTAGCAATTTCAGCGTATTCGAGATTATACATCGGACTGAAAGGTTTCAATTTTTTAATAGCAAAAGGGAATATAAAAGTCTTTAATAGCTTTTTCGCAAATTTGCTTTCTACCTTGTAAATTTTATTATGTTTTAAAACTAAATCAACAGGAATATCTCCTCTGAAAATATTTAGAGCATGATCCATTGTTCCGTAGCTTATTTCAATTCCATCTACTTTTTTAAAATCAAGAAACTCGATAAGATCTGAAAATTGCTTTTTTGAGAACTTCTTTTTATAGTCATCGCTACCACTAATTTTTATCAAAACAGGAAAATCATCACCACATTTTTCTCTTACATTATCAATGATTAAATCAAGGAACTTAAGTCCTAATCCTTTCTTAGGATCAATTCCAAACAAATCTTTCCTGTTGTTTATTGTTGGTAGGATAAACTGGTGTATTAAATAGCCATGAGCTGCATGAATCTGAACACCATCAAAGCCGGCTTTTTTTGCATTAAGAGAAGCGTTTCCAAATTTCTCAATTATTTCAAATACTTCTTCTGTACTCAGTTTCCTTGGCTTTCCTTTAAAATACATCGATTTCTTTGCAGATGCTCCAACAACTTTTTGTTTTATGTCTTTTTCTCTTGTTTGTCGTCCTGAATGTATTAATTGTATAAATATTTTACTTCCATTTGTATGAACTTTCGATGTTACTTTCTTGAAATGCTCAATGTGCTTTTCATTTGAAATACCGGCTTGACCCGGTTGCATCACTTTTCCTTCTTCTGAAATAAATGTACAACCCGTAATTATTCCTCCAATATTATTATTTGAGAGTTCTTCATATAAAGACAAATAATTTTCACCGGGAATGCCATTTTCATCGCACATCCCTTCATAAGTTGAAGATCGAAAAATTCGATTTTTTAATTCACATTTGCCTATATATGCTTTCTCAAATATTTCCACTTTCATATGCTTTATTAAGCCTTAATATTAGTATGTAAATTAAAAAGAAATCCGACAAACACATAAGAACATAAGAACAGTATTATGCCTAATTCCGGATTGAATATTGCTATAATAGTTGCTTGTCCGCATGTACATGCCCTAAAGTTTGTAACCAGAGAATAATAGGTCATTTCACCTTTAGGATTCTTATAAAAAAGTATTCCTGTCCATAATTGAAGGAAAATAGTTAGTATTCCAAGAATTATAAAAGTGTTGTTTAACTCAATCTCAAATGATTGAAAACCATAATATGATCCGATAAATAATATTGAGGGAAGGAAGGATGAAATGATTGCAATAATTTTATTTTTTTCAAGTCCAAATTTTACTACAATGGTCTTTTTGCCAGTGGCTTTATCGCCAAAATAGTCTTTAAAATATGTATAATAAGTCATTAGTCCATTTAATATTGCGATAAGAGCTAAAGCACTAATACGGCTTTTAGTAAAATATACTTCCATAGGACCAGCGGCAAAAAAACCAAATAGACCGCACATACTTATCATTATTCCAAAAACTATATTACCTAAAATGCCACGTCCTTTAGCGTATTCGTAAATAATATTTAGCGAAACTCCAATAACAAGTGGATAAATAGCTATAGGTTCAAGATAAAAATATGTTATAAATATGGTTCCTATTAATAATATAATTGATAATAATACAGCTCTTTGAGGGTGCAGTTTGCCCGTAACCATTGGTCGATCAGGTGCATTTATGCGGTCTTCTTTTCGTCCCAGGTAATCATTAAAAATCTGATTTATCCCCCAACTTAAAAAAAGAAGAATAAGAATAACCAGTTTTTTTTCCGGGGCAGGAATTACTTCAATGGTTTTAACCAAATCAGATGTTCCTCTTGCTCCTTCAGTGACAGCTATCCATTCGTAATAAGAAACACCAATCCAGCCTGCTATTCCGGTGACAAAGGAATAATACAGCCGCATAGATTTTACATAAGCCTTTAGAAAGATGATCGTAGGATTATTGCTTAAAGGTGATATCGCTTGATTTTCCATTATAATTCTTTTAGTTTTTGATAAAAATCAGTTAAGTCAGTTCTATCCCAGTTTTCGTATATCTGTTTTGATAATTCAGGTGTTAAAGGAAGACTTGAAAGATTATTTGTTTCTTTTAGTTTAAGTATTTGACGAGAATATTTTTCACACAACCATGTCTGGCAAGGTTTTTCAAATACTTTTCGCATTTTTTCATAAATAACATCGAAATCATCCGAATGAATATTACCGAATGAAATATTAAGAAATTCGCAAGCCTGTAAATCACCTTTTGCATTAATATAAAAACGGTCTGTACCACCAGCAGTACAGCCAAATACTTCGGCCGATTCCTCAATTATCATAGGCGAAATAAATGTATATTCTCTGTGACTTTTATTAAGATTATATTTATGAACTTTGTTAGTGATATGTTCAATATCTTCTTTTGAAAAATCTTCTATTCCTGATTCAAGCCATCCACCTGCTGGTTTTGGTTTAATAAGTTGTAACATTGAACCATTGAAATTTTTGGCAACTTCCATGATATTTTCAAAAGTTCCATCATAAAACGAATCTCTTAATAAACAGGTATTAAAGGTAACAGCCAATCCAACCTTATGACATAATTCAATTCCTTTTTCAAGATTTTCCCACGCATTATCAATCCCCGTAAATCTATTCATGTCTTCTGGGTTATCATTATGCAGTGAAAACATTATTCCAATAATATTTTTATTCTTTTTCAGTTCCGACAAGTTTTCAAAAGTCATTCCATCACCAGTAGAGTTTATCAATATTTCAGATCTTTCGTCAATAGCATCACAAACTTTTTTCAAACGGTCGAAAACCAAAAAGGGTTCTCCACCTTCAATATTAATAAATGCAACTCCTTTGTCCTGGAGCTTTTTAACAGTTTCGATCAGAACATCAATGTCTATATCCTTTCCTTTATCGTGTTTCTGATAACAATGCGGACATTTATATCTGCAAGCCGATGTTACAGATATTAATACTGAAATACCGGGCATTTTTTTATCAAATTCAAGTACTTTGCCGCATGCATGGTAGAATGCTTTTGATGGAAAACCTGGAAGATACAGGTGGATTTTAAGACGTTTCCCAATTTTAGAGTATTTATTCTGGCGCATGTACGATAGAAAGAATAATAATCGTTTCAACACTCTAAAAAAATACTTAAGTTTAATTCGACCTTGAAAGAGTTGTCCGGTAAAATATATAAAAGTGTACAACTTAATCTTGAAGCTGATTAGATTCTTTGAAATGCCTGTATAGTTTTTTACTGTAAGCATAATATCTTAAATTAAACTGTTTTCTTTATACCATCTCACTGTTTTTTTTATTCCTTCTTCAATACTAAAATTGTTTGTAAAACCTAATAGTTCTTCAGCTTTTAGGCTTGAGTATTCAATATTATCGTAAAACATATTTACTCTTCCTCTGGTTAATAATGGAACGTTTTTTATTGAAAATAATGTATAAATGAGTTCCAATAGAAATCCAATAGGGTATACGATTTGTTTAGCTATATTCTTTGGTTTTTTTACTCCAGCCTCATTACAAAAAATAGAATAAATTTTATCTGCATAATCAATATCCTTATTGCCGATTATAATTCGATTTATTCCAGTTAATTTCTTTTGAAATGCAAGAAAATAAGCTCTTGCTAAATCTTTTGCATAAACCACATGAAACTTATTTTTTTTGCTTCCTAAGGAAATGGGTATTTTACTTTTTGCTGATTTAATGTACTCATAAAAACCAGTATTAAATTCATTTTCACCATAAACCCATACGGGTTCAATAATCGTAAGATTTAAATTATTTTCTTCGGCAAACTTTATTGCCTCCTTTGTAGCTAATGCTTTGGTATCACGATAATAATTCATTTTGCATGGGAAAATAGAATCCAGAAAATACTTATAGTGTGAATTGAATGGATGTTCTTCAGTTTTTATTTCTTTTGAATCTTCTTCACCATAACTTGAAATAGAACCTGTAATTATTACATTTTGAATATTGTTGATTCTACATGCTTTCAAAACATTTATGGTTCCAGTAACATTTGTTTTGTAAAATTCTTTATAGTTTCCCCAATCCTTTGCAAGCGCTGCAACATGAATTACAGTGTCAATATTTTTGAAAGAATTCTCTATTGTATCATAATCAATTATACTTCCATTAATGATTTCAACCGGAAATTTCTTTATATATGATAAATTGCTGCTATTTCTGACAAAGCATGAAACATCTACATCATTATTGCAGAAATATTCAGTAATATGACCACCAATAAAACCTGCAGCTCCAGTTATCAGAACCTTCTGTCTTTTGTTATTAGTTTTATTTTGATCCTGATTTATCATCTTTTTAGATTATTCATCATATTTTTTTAACAAAATAGCTGCATTGTGACCACCAAAACCATAAGAAGTTTTCAAAGCATAATCTATTTCCTTGTCAACCGTTTCGGTAGCAAGATTCAAATCATCAAAGTTATTATCGGATAAATTAGCATGAATTTTTGAATTTTTTATTGAAAGTGCCGTTACTGCTATTTCCAATGCTCCACTTGCCCCAATTGTGTGTCCTAAAATACTTTTTGTTGAGTTAATTATAGGCTGATTTTCTTTGTTTCCAAAGATTTCTTTAATGACTTTTTGTTCAACTTTGTCGTTTAGCTCAGTGGCTGTACCATGAGTATTAAGATAATCAATTTTATTGCTACCGATAACACTCTTCAGCAATTTAGCGATTTGTTCTCCTGATTCCTGTACTTGAACAATATTATGAGCATCGCTATTGGATTGATAATCTTCAATTTCTGCATATATTTTAGCTCCACGACTTTGAGCTTTTTCTAATTCTTCAAGTATTAATATGCATCCACCGCCTTCGGCAAATAAAAATCCACTTCTGTCATTTGAGAATGGCATTGGTCTTCCATCTTCTGATTTTGTTAAGGTTCCAAGTGAATCAAAACCTCTTAATATAGCACCACTTTCGTCTTTCAAGCATTCAACTCCACCTGTTATCATTATATCTGAATAACCATCTTTAATTTTGCGAAATGCTTCACCAATTGCATAAGTTCCGGATGCACAGCTAGCATTAATAGTATAATTGAATGATTTTATTTTATATAAAATGGAGATCCAGGCAGTTGCAGAATCAGGCATTGTAGCAGGGATTACCATTCTATTAAATTTGGGTTTAAGAAATTCTGGTGTAGTATCTTTTAATAGTTCTTTATAAGTATGAAATACATAAAAACTAAAGCCCATATTCAAGCTGCCGATTCCATTACCAAGTATAATTCCTGAGTTTTCGAAAATTTCAGGTTCAATATTAGAGTTTGCATTTTCTTTAATTCCTGAATCAATTAATGCCAGCTCTGTACCAACTACAGCCAAAATTGATGTTGTTTCCATTATCCTGGAATATTTTTTTAAAAAACTAAAATCATCTAAATCAATTTCAGGAAAAGGAATGTAAAAGCTGGTTTTATAATTATGAAAAGATCTATATTTTTCAGGAATTCTTTCAGCAGTAAACTTTTGGGATAATATATTATTCCAAAATTCTTCTTTGCCTATTCCATTTGAACAAACAGGTCCGATACCGGTAATTACAACCCTTCTGTTATTTTCTGTTATTTTTGACATAATTAATTAGCTCATGTAAATAATCGCTAATATTTAAATAGTCTCGTGCGCTTATTGCATAATTTGTAAAATCAATATTATCATCTTCGGTTTGTAATATTTTTTGATTTTTGTTTTTAATTACTCCGATTTGTGTAAAAGAAAGTTGATTGTTGTTTGCTTCTTGGATAAAAGAATCCTTATGTTTCTCTTTAATAGTAAATACAAGTTCATATTCACCGCATTCTCCCATAAAGAATAAACATTTTGGTTTCGATATTAATTCACTAAATTTGATCCCTTCTTCTGAATATGGTAGTTTAGTAATTTTGAAACCTACGTTATTTAAATCTGAAATCGTATTTATAGCATTTAAAACACCATCACTTGAATCAATACAAGATGT
>DAOUTQ010000225.1 GCA_030668615.1 Bacteroidales bacterium
AAACCAATTTAATTAAAAATGAGGTATATATTATATTGAATATTACAGCTAATTTTCAATCCAGTTTACTATCTGATTATCAAGTGGATTTGTTTTTGGATAAGCTACATCAACAAAATCTCCATTTTCATCAATCATATATTTTTGAAAATTCCATTTTACTTTTGAATCTAACTTACCATTCAATTCTTTTTTTGTCAACCATTGATACAAAGGATGAATATCATCTCCCTTTACCGAAATTTTCGACATCATTGGGAAAGTAACATTATACTTCGAAGTACAAAATTGTTTAATCTCAGAATTAGATCCTGGCTCCTGACTCATAAAATTATTTGCAGGAAAGCCAATAATAACTAAATCATTTGAGCTATATTTTTCGTATAGCTTTTGTAAATCTTCATATTGAGGAGTAAAACCACATTTAGAAGCTGTGTTAACAATCAATACTTTTTTCCCTTTTAAAGTTGAGAGATTAAATTCTTTCCCATCAATATCTTTTACTGTAAAGTCATGCAATGATTTAATTTGAGAAAATGATGAAGAGGTTAAAAATACCGCAAGTATAAATAGGATCATTCTATTTTTCATAATATAGATTTTTGTTTAGTAAATTATTCATCAACTAAACGCATATTACAAAAAGAAGTTCAATACAGGATTATTTATTGCTGAGAAAGAACCATGTAATAGACAAATTCCAAACTTGATTTTTCGTATTAAGAAAGTCACTATCCGCTTCAGCATCAAACAGATCAGTTAGCGATATTTGATACCTGACACCAATCTGTAATTCGCCAAAACTGGTATTAAAATACGTCCCTATTTCACCTAATCCACTATAATCGAACTTATTATCTATTTTTTCACCATAATGTTCAAAGGTATATTCCTCATTATTTATGGTTTTATTTTCTTGTTCAGAAAGCAAATACCCAAAACTTGTCCCAAGGTTTACATAAAATTTAGTTTCTTTTTTTCCAAATATAATCTGAGTAATTATAGGAATCTCCAAATAATTCATCTTCCTACTATAAGAATTATTTATTGTATCCAGATCTTCTGTCCAACCTTTTTGATTAAAAATTAATTCCAACTGTAGTCCAAATAATTTCTCATTATGAAATTTATAAACTAATCCTCCAGTATATCCAAGAGTAATTCCTTGCTTTAATCCAGGATTAAAAAAAACTGACGAATAATTTATTCCTTGCTTAATTCCAAAAGAATATGAAGTTTTAAATTCATCTGTCTGACTAAAAGCTATAGATTTCAACAATAAGATGGATACTAATATTATGAATAACCTCTTCAAAATTCGTATATTTGTTTTTAGAACAGCAAATATAAATAATACTCAACTATATATTAAACAAAGCGAAGAATTATATTAAAACTAGTCGATTTTATTTTGAAGATTATTTAAACTAAATAGTTTTATAATATGATATTCGAGCAGCCTTCCATATTCCCTTTTGGCATTCGTATTGATGAACCGGTTACAACATTAACAGACTTAATGGTTTCGTTTGTATGTTTTTATGCTTTTTATAAGCTTAATAAAATTCATGTTCACAACAAAGTACATTTATATTTAAGATATTATTTCTTAAGTATGGGAATTGCTACAGTTGTTGGAGGAATTGTTGGACATGGTTTTCTGTATTTATTCGAAACTCAATGGGAATCACCCGAAGGTTTTATAAATATTATAGCCAAAATATTTGGAGAAGATTTATTAAAAGATGTTGCTAATCCATGGAAATTACCTGGTTGGCTTACAAGTATGTTTTCTATTGCACTTGTTGAAAGGGCTTCAATAGAATACGCACGTCCTTTAATTAGTAAAAAAGTAGGCTCTTTCTTTGCATGGTTAAACATTATTGAACTTCTAACATTTGTAACAATAACCTTTGTAACATTAAATTTCTTTTTTGTAGAAGTACATTCAGCTTATGGATTATTAATAGTTGTATTAGGTTTTAATATGACAGTTTTTCTAAAAACAAAAAAGAAAGGAAGTAAACTATTTCTTATAGCTATTGGATTTTCAGCTATAGGTGCGTTATTTTTTATGAATAAATGGGGGGTTTCTCCCTGGTTTAATCATTTTGATATAAGTCATATTTTTATGACATGTAGCGCATTCTATTTTTATCTTGGAGCTAAAGAAATTCTAAACGATCCGGTTTTAGCACAATAACTCTAAAACTTCCACATATATACATACTTAACTCTTTTTTTACTAATTCTTTTACACTTAATGCTTTCTGGAATTATTAACAATTGTGTTTTAAAAAAAACATCAGCAATCGATTGAATATCTACAATAAAAATTTATCTTAGACGCCTAAATTCAAAACTATTAAACGTAAAAAACCATGGATTCTAATCAAAATGATTATCACATTAGTTTTTTTAAACCTACAACTGCTATGGCTAAATGGAATAGAAATTTAGCTATAAAATTGATTTTAATATGGGCAGTAGCGGTTTTTGGTTTTCATTTCCTATTAAGGGCAATTGAAAAACCAACGCCGGAAGAAGCATATGTAAAATATGAAAAGGTTTGGGAAAATATTTATGCAGACAATGCAAGCATTAAAGAAATGCAGGATTTTGCACATACTTCACTTTCTGTTTTAGGAAAAGTGTTTATTAAACCAAATGAAAAAGCATCACTAAATAATGCTGTAAGTTGGACTACTTATCAATTAGCAGATTCAACACAAAAGGTACTTTTAATTGAAAAAACCAAAGAGTTTGAAAAAATAAAAGGAGAAATTACTTCAATTTCTGATCCACAATACATTGAAACTAAAAATGCACTTTCTGAACTTGGAAGTTCTATTTTAGGTTTACAGAAAAGTGATCCCAGAACAAAAATTATTTCTATTGAACTTGTATCTTCAGAAATGGAAACTTTCAAAACTGAAAGTAAGGATATGGTTCCTGCTATTATGTCTACTTATCTGATTCATAATCAGTCATTTTTAACTGATTTTAAATTTTTAGGATTTCCATTCCATTATTTCTACTCAGCAGTTTTTTTATTAATACTTTTTGTATTCTTATGCTGGTTGTATTGCTATAGGGTAGATAAAAAGAATGCTGAATTAGACATAGAAGACTAAATAGTTACATTTCAAAATATATTACTATGAAAAAGTTTTTATTACCTATAATATTATTATTACTATCACCTTCGTTGTTATTTGCAGCTGGAGCTTCAACGCAACTGGAGGGTGGATTTAAAACTGGCCCTGCTATTATTCTAATAACCATTTTATGTGTATTTGTATTAGTAGGAATAATATTCAGAGCGAAAGACACAACTGACTTTTATGCTGCTGGCCGCAGTATATCAAGAGTCGGATCGGGAATGGCTATTGCTTCAAACTGGATGAGTGCA
>DAOUTQ010000174.1 GCA_030668615.1 Bacteroidales bacterium
ACCTGTCCACTAACATAGGTTGATAAATCAGATGCTAAAAACAATGTTGTATTTGCAACATCCTCAGGAGTACCACCACGACGCAATGGAATCTGTTGTTCCCAAGCTTTACGAACATCTTCATCTAATTTAGCAGTCATTTCTGTAATAATAAATCCTGGAGCAATTGCATTACAGCGTATATTCCTTGATCCTACTTCTTTTGCAATAGACTTTGTAAATCCAATTATTCCAGCTTTAGATGCTGAGTAATTAGCTTGTCCTGCATTTCCACTTACACCAACTACAGAGCTCATATTTATTATTGATCCTGATCTTTGCTTTAGCATATATTTTTGAGCTGCTTTTGTAAAGTTAAATACAGATTTCAGATTTACAGAAATAACTGTATCCCACTGTTGTTCAGTCATTCTCATCATTAAGGTATCCATCGTAATACCTGCATTATTCACTAAAATATCAACACTTCCAAATTCACCTTGAATTTCATCAATAATAGTCTGTGTTTCTTCATATTTGCTTGCATCAGATGCATATCCTTTTGCTTTAACTCCTAAAGCCTGAAGCTGCTTTTCAACTTCTTTTGCAGCATCATTATATTCTAAATCAGTAAATGCGATATTTGCACCATGTTCTGCTAATTTTACAGCAATAGCTTTCCCTATTCCTCTTGCTGCACCAGTAATAATAGCAGTTTTTCCTTCTAATAATTTCATATAATACTATTTAAATGATTAAATACAGAAAACAAAAATACGGAAACTAAGTTTATTTTCGCAATAAAATAAAATTAAACAGATATAATATATTAAAAGTTAATTCGAATCAAATTGCTTAAATTTTGATGTAAATGGCTTAAATCATCTACACTTCATCGTGTTAGTGATTGTATTTGAAAAGTTTTAAAAAATGGTTTTTTTTTCATACATTGTGAGCTTGAAATTATGATTTCATCTAATAATATTTACCTAAAAACACCTTAACATCTAAATAATTCGACATGAAAATTAAGATGAATTTAAAAACGAAGATGCTTGTTTATATTTTAGCAACTGCATTTATTGTTTATGCGTTTGCGCTGGGTTATATAGCCTTAAGAATAAGTAACATTAGCTTAACCAATGCTAAGGACCTTGCCAATACATATGCAAGAGAATATGCTAATTATACGAAGGCAGATTTGAGTACTGACATGAATATGACCCGTGCTTTGGCAAATATTGCTTTGGGATATAAAAACTTGCCACAAGACCAAATGGAAGATATTTTAAATGAAATGATTTTTCATTTAATCGAAGAAAATCCGAATTTTTTATCAACTTGGTTTAACTGGGAATTAAGTGCAATTTGGCCTGACTGGGATAAACCTCATGGCCGACAAAGATTGACTTATTACAGAATGGAAGGGGAAATTCTATATAAAACAGAATTAGTTGATACAGCTCCGGGATTTACAAAAGGAGCTTATTACGATATGCTTGAAAAGCAGGAAGAGTATGTTATGGATCCATATTACTTTACATATAAAGAAGGTGAAGAGGCTGTTTTAGAAACCAGTGTAGCTGTACCAATTGTTATTGATGGTGTTGCGGTTGGTGTTGCAGGATTCGATTTATTATTACAACGTTTTCAGGATATAATTGAAAATATTCATCCTATAGAAGATAGCTACGCCTTTTTAATGTCTCATAACGGACAATTTGTTGCACATCATAATGAAGAATTAGTTGGTCAGTTCGTGCAAGATCAGGAAGGAGAAGATGCAGACATATTACAAAAAATTCAAAATGGAGAAGAATTTTTAAATGTTATAAAAAATGAAGATGGCCGAGAATTCTGGATTTCATATGCACCTGTTTATATTGGAAACAGTCCTACTCCGTGGTCATTTGGTTTTGCTGTTCCAGCTGATGTTATTATGGCAGAAGAAAAAGCAGCTTTAAGGAGATCACTTTTGGTTGGTCTTATAGGATTAGTACTAACTGCTTTTATTATTTGGTTAATTGCACATAATATTTCACGACCTATTACAAAAACTACAAATGTATTAAGCGATTTAGCGAAAGGTGATATTGACGAATCGAAAAAAGTTACTATTAAAACCAAAGATGAGATCGGTGAAATGGGTAATTCTGTTAATACGTTAATTAATGGACTTAATAAAACTGCTGAGTTTGCTCAAGAAATAGGAAAAGGAAACTTAGAAAAGGAATTTGAACTTTTAAGTGATAAAGATGTTCTGGGAATTTCTCTTTTGGAAATGCGTAAGAGTCTTAAAATAGCAAACAAGCAGGAAGCTGAGCGTAAACTTGAAGATCAAAAACAAAACTGGACAACTCAGGGTTTAGCTAAGTTTGGTGAAATACTTCGTCAGAATAACGATGATATGCAAGAATTTTCATATCATATCATAAGCAACCTTGTTAAATACATTGATGCAAATCAGGGTGGTATTTTCATGGTTAACGATGACGATAAAAATGATGTATTTGTTGAGCTCTTAGCTTTTTATGCTTATGAAAGACGCAAATACATGGAGAAACGCATTGAAGTTGGGGTTGGTTTAATTGGTCGATGTGTTCAAGAACAAAAAACAATCTACATGACAGAGCTTCCTGACGAATATATTAGCGTAACATCAGGTTTAGGTCAATCTGTTCCTAATGCATTACTAATTGTTCCTTTGAAAGTAAATGATGAAATTTTTGGAGTAGTTGAACTTGCTGGATTTAGCGAGTTCGAAGATCATGTAATAAAATTTGTTGAAGAAGTTGGTGAAAGTATTGCTTCTACTATTTCAACAACAAAAATTAATATCAGAACTACTCAATTACTTGAGCAATCACAGCAGCAAAGCGAGGAAATGTCGGCACAAGAAGAAGAAATGCGTCAGAATATGGAAGAATTGCAAGCAACTCAGGAAGAAGCCGGACGTAGAAGTACTGAAATGCAAGGTTTAGTAGACGCTTTAAATACAGCAAACTTAGTAATCGAATATGATTTGAATGGAAATATTATTACAGTAAATGATAATTACATTCAACTAGTTGGTACAACAAAAGAAAAGTTAATTGGCACTCATCATACTGATAATATGCAATTAACAAAAACACAGAAAAAAGAAATAGAGCAATTCTGGGTTGACTTAAGAAATGGTATTGCCAAAAAAGAAACAGATCACGTTGAGTTTAGTGGTAAGGAGTATGTTTTCGTTGCAACCTACACTCCTATACTTGATGAAGTTGGAAAACCTGTAAAAGTTCTTAAGATTGCTACTGATATAACTGAATACAATAAGGCCAAGTAGAAAAACCAACTATTAAGCCCTAAAAAACCCTCGTAATAAATTTGCGAGGGTTTTTATTTTACTTCTTATTGTTGATTTTATCTAAAACTAATTCCAAGGCCCGCTGAAGCCACAGAATAATTTGCGTAGGTATAATCAAAATTAATTGTAACAACTGCAAATTTAAACCTTAAACCAGCATTAAATCGCGGCTTTGTTACTCCACCATCGGTACTTTTTATTGTAATATCAATAGGATCTGTTTTAGCAGTACTTTCGTCTATTGTAATTTGTCCTGTAGAAGGCTCCATATATGGGAATGGGAAATTCCCATTTAATTTAAGATTGGAAGTTGTAGAACTGATACCAATACCACCGTAAAGACATATTATTTTAAAATCTCCAGAAACAATAAGATTAGCTGTTATATTACTTACATCTAAAGACAATTCCTGATTATCATAATATCCTGGAATATCAAGAACATTATCTCCTGTTTTAATAATACCCATATCGTTATAATCTGAAGGTTGAAAATCAAGTGCATTTTTTGAATTCAACTTTGTATAACCACCTTGTAAGGACATATCAAAAACAGGAAGTTTTTTTAATCCCGGAATCCATTGCGATACACTATGTTTTAATCCAACACCCCACAAACTTATTTTACTTCCATTACCCCATTCAATTGAAGGCGAATAACGCACTTGCAAATCTGTTTCTTTAACAAGACCAAGACCTAATTGAACCATTGGTACAGGTGTATATGCAAAACCTGTTCCGCGTGGTAATACTAAGGAAGCTATATCTACATTATCATCTAAAGCTTCAATATATTGAGTATATGTAAGTTGTTGTCCATCATTTTTACTACCTGCGGCAGTAGGCGATGTTCCTGCCCCAACCTCAACATTTAAACCGTTTGCCGGATCACCAAGACCTAAATCACTTGCATTATAACTTTGATCAGCAGTTGGTATAAATGTTAGATTAAATGATACATTCAAGTCAAAGCCACCTAATTTATGAGCCTTTGCTGTATTGTACCAGCCTGTACTCAATCCTGCACCTATTCCATTAGCATAAGGTGTTAGATAAGCTTCAAATATTTTTTCAGCATCACCTTGCCCTGTTGCTAAAACCTGTCCAAGTTCTCCAAACTGAGCAAATAAGGATGATGACAGAAATGAAATTACAAAAATTGAGAGTATCCGTTTTAATGATTTGTTGGTTTTCATAAATACTATTTTAAGGTTATTAATTATTTTTAGATTCTATTTAATATAGATGGTGAAAAACGCATAAAGGTTCGGTTATTTGTTAATTTATTTTTAACATCGTGTCTAAATGATAAAAATAAGGAAAGCCTTTCATTTGTTCAACAAATTTCCTTAATTGTACGCTATTATTAAAATATTGTTCATTCTTTTTTTATCCATTATCAATTATATTAGAAAAATATGGCGATTAATCAACCTTTGGCAGACAGAATGAGACCTAAAAACCTAAATGAGTATTTAGGTCAGAAACATTTAGTGGGAGAAAATGCAATTCTGCGTAAAGCAATTGAATCGGGAAATATTCCATCGTTCATTTTATGGGGCCCTCCAGGTGTTGGAAAAACTACACTGGCCAAAATAATTGCAAACCAACAAAACAGACCTTTTTATACACTAAGTGCTGTACATTCAGGTGTTAAAGATGTGCGCGAAACAATAGAAAAAGCAAAAAAACAACAGTTTTTTGATTCCCCAAATCCAATTTTATTTATTGATGAAATTCATCGTTTTAATAAATCGCAACAAGATTCGTTATTAGGAGCTGTTGAGCAAGGAACTATTATATTAATTGGTGCAACAACGGAGAATCCTTCTTTTGAAGTTATTTCTCCACTCCTTTCACGTACACAAGTATATATATTGAAACCTCTTGAAAAAGATGATCTTATTGAAATAATCAACAAGGCAATTAAACAAGATAAATATCTTAAAGAACTTGACGTTGAAATCAAAGAATATGAATCTTTACTAAGATTCTCAGGAGGAGATGCCCGTAAATTATATAACATACTTGAACTGGTAATTAACACAGAGCAAACAAAATCGACCGATAAAATTTCTATTACAAACGAAATTGTAATTGATATTTTACAACAGAATATTGCTACATATGATAAAAACGGTGAACAACATTATGACATTATTTCTGCGTATATAAAATCCATTCGTGGCAGCGACCCAAATGCAGCAGTTTATTGGCTGGCAAGAATGATTGAAGGAGGCGAAGATCCTAAATTTATTGCACGCCGGTTATTAATTCTGGCTTCTGAAGATGTTGGATTAGCAAATCCTAATGCATTATTACTTGCAAACAGTTGTTTTGATGCTGTAAATAAAATTGGCTGGCCCGAATCACGGATTATTCTCTCTGAAGCAACCATTTACCTTGCTATTTCGGCAAAAAGCAATTCTGCTTACCAGGCAATTAAGGATGCTCAAAACCTTGTAAGAAAGGAAGGCGATTTACCTGTGCCATTGCATATTAGGAATGCTCCTACAAAGCTAATGAAAGATATTGGTTATGGTAAAGATTATAAATATGCTCATAGTTATGAGGGTAATTTTATTCAGGACAATTTTATGCCAGAAAAATTAGCAAACAATATTATATACAAACCACAAAATAACGCTAAAGAAGCTGAGATATCTGAAAAACTCAAAAATCAGTGGAAAGGAAAATACAAATATTAATAATTTAGATTAATTTCGTATTTTAATGTAAACCATAAAATAACAAAAAATGATTCCAAATATTTCTAACCTAAAATATACGGACAAAAACAATTTCTTTTTACTTGCGGGACCTTGTGTTGTAGAAAGTGAAGGAAATGTTTTTCAAATTGCAGAAAAAATTATCGATATAACTGATAAACTGCAAATTCCTTTTGTTTTTAAAGCCTCATATAGAAAAGCAAATCGATCTAGAATGGATTCATTTACAGGAATTGGTGA
>DAOUTQ010000003.1 GCA_030668615.1 Bacteroidales bacterium
AAACCTTGGGATAATAAGAAGCTTCTAGCAACAATTCTTTCTGCTTTTAACCTTAGTAGATCGAAACAAGAAATTGTTCAGTTAAAAAGCAAACAAGAAGTTTTAGTTAAAGATATTGATCAATCTTATACTGAAATAATTGGCGAGTCGGATAATATGCTTGAACTTTATGGAATTATTGATAAAGTAGCACCAACAGATGCTAACATTCTTGTGCTTGGCGAAAATGGAACAGGAAAAGAGGTGGTAGCAAGAGCAATTCATAGGAAATCAAACAGATCAAACAACCTGTTTATTAATGTTGATTTGGGAGCTATTCCAGAGAGTTTATTTGAATCAGAGCTATTTGGGCATGTAAAAGGAGCTTTTACCGATGCCAAAGAAGATAGAGCAGGTCGCTTTGAAATTGCAAATGGTGGAACTTTATTTTTAGATGAAATTGGAAATCTCTCTCTCCCATTGCAATCGAAACTGTTAACTGCAATACAAAAAAAGGAAGTTACTCGAGTTGGTTCAAACAAGCCAATCCCTGTTGATATAAGACTTATCTGTGCTACAAATATGCATTTAAAAGAAATGGTTGATAAAAGTAAATTTCGACAAGATCTATATTTCAGAATAAATACTGTAGAAGTTCATGTGCCTCCATTAAGAGATAGGCTTGAAGATTTACCCTTGATTTCGGATCATTTTCTGGAAACATATCGAAAGAAATACAATAAGCAAGAAACAAAAATAAGCTCAGAAGCTTTTAAAAAACTTAAAAAATATAACTGGCCAGGAAATATTCGTGAACTTCAACATATTATTGAAAGAACAGTAATAATGAATAACGTCAACATACTTAATGCTAACGATTTTGTTTTAAATATTTCAGAAAGTACTTCTCTCAATAAGAACAATTTAAATTTAGAAGAAGTTGAAAAACAAACTATTGAAAGAGCATTAAAAAAGCACAATTTTAATGTTAGTGCTGCAGCAAAAGAGCTGGGCTTAGGTAGAACAACCATGTATCGTAAAATGACAAAATATGGATTTTAAAAACTTCCGATTCGGACTTCTGATAAGAACAATTCTTCTTGGAGTATTTATATTTTTCACAATCTATTCCTCATATAAAAATGAATGGTATGTTACCATGATTGTATCTGCTGTATTTTCAGTTGTATTTTTCATTGAAATAATTCGTTATGCAGAAAAATATAAACGTAGCTTAAGTGAATTTCTTATATCTATAAAATCAAGAGATTTTATTAGTTCGTCAAATATAATTGCTGATAAAACAACCAGAGATATTTTGCGTGAAGCGTACGACTCAATATTAGATGAATTCAAGAATATACGAATTGATAAGGAAGTTCAGTATCATTATTTAAAAACAATGATAGAACATGTTAAAATTGCTCTATTTAGTTTCGATGAAACAGGGAAAATTCAGTTTATAAATAAAACTGCATCTGAACTCTTAAATGCATATAGTAACCAAAATATTTCTAAAATTGGAAGTATTGATTCAAATCTCCACAAATTAATTAAAGATTTAAAATCCGGAGAAAGTGAGCTGTTAAAGCTAAAATTAAACGATACTATATTACACCTATCAGTTTATGCTACAGAAATAAAAATTCAGAAGAAATCAATCAAATTAATATCATTACAAAATATTAAACAGGAGTTGGAGTATCAAGAACTGGAATCGTGGCAAAAGCTAATTCGTGTATTAACACACGAAATTATGAACTCAGTCACTCCTATTTCATCACTTAGTAATTCAATTAACGAAACACTCAGTGAAACAAACGGAAAAAAATCAGAGTTGCAAAAAATTACCGATGATGATTTTGAAGACATTGTCTCAAGTATAAAAACCATAGAGAACCGCAGTAAGGGACTCCTTAAATTTGTTTCATCGTATAAACAACTTACTAAAATTCCACATCCTGATTTAAAAGAAATTAATCTTTCAGAGCTAATTAATCATTGCCAAACGCTTTTAAAACAGAAATTCAAAGAGTTGAATATAGAGTTTAAATTCAACAATTATAAAGAGCAATTAAATTGCTTTGCCGATTATGACCTAATAGAACAGGTAATTATAAATCTTCTTATAAACGCAATTGATGCAGTTAAAAATCAGGAAAATCCGCAGATTTCTGTTGATATTAAGAATGATATGAATAAATTTAGAATCAGCATTAAGGATAATGGCAAAGGAATTGATCCTGAAGAGATTGACAAGATCTTTATTCCTTTTTACACAACAAAAAAAGAAGGTTCGGGAATTGGATTAAGTTTATCACGACAAATAATGCGTTTGCATAAAGGCAATATTCAGGTAAACTCTATTATAGGAAAAGGAACTGAATTTGTGTTAGAATTATAAAAAAAGCAGGCTGTTTTTTAATTAGAAACTGCCTGCTTTTCAATATAGAAATATAAGGAATTATATTTTCCCTTTTACATTTTCTTAATTACTCTTCGTTTTTCTTTAAATATTTATCTAAAAATTCCAGAATCTTTTTATTTGATTCAATCTGGTTATCTTTCTTTCTAAATCCATGACCTTCATCCTCAAATATCACATATTCTACGGGAACACCGTTCGCTTTTGCTTTTTCAACTATTTCATCAGACTCAATCTGTAAAACTCTTGGGTCGTTTGCTCCCTGGAGAACCATAAATGGTTTTTGAATCTTATCCGCATGAAATAAAGGAGAAATATTATACAAATAAACAGAATCTTCATATGGATTGCCCATCTCTTTATATAAAGCATTTCTAAAATCTTCCCACCAGGCAGGAATACTTTTTAGAGTACGTAACCAATTTGTTACACCAAATATATTTACCCCAACTTCAAATTCTTCAGGAGCAAATGTCATTGCTGCAGCAACCATATAACCGCCATATGATCCTCCCATAATACCAATCTTATCAGGATCAACAACTCCTGTTTCTTCAAGAAATGCTTTAGCGTAGATACAATCTTTTAAATCATGATCACCATGTTTTCTGTCATCTAAAGAATAGAAGGTTTTTCCATAACCGCTACTACCTCTATTATTTACATCAATAACCGCATAACCATGATTAACAAGATATTGAATTGATGATCTGTATCCTACACGAGCTTGCCCTCCGGGTCCACCATGAACATTAACTAAAGCAGGAACCTTATTCTTTTTTGAAGCTTGATGCGGAAGGTATAGTACTGCAGGAATTTCAAGTCCATCAAAAGATTTATATCGTACAACAGATGAGCTTACTAAATCATCTGAATTTATTTCCGGATTTAAAGTATTTGTTAATTGCTTGTATTCATTGGTTTCTAAATTAAGAAAATAAAGATTGCTCGGACTTATTGAACTTGATGCGTAAAAGGTCATAAATTTCTCGCTCATTGAGATTCTTACTGAACTAATATTTAAATCTTCGAATTTAGGTAAAACAATTTCTTCTCCAGAAGCTGTGTCAAATATTTTAATTACTGTTTTTGAATCCCAATTAATACCTACTACCCTATATTTGCCATTATAAGAATGATAAGCATACATAATATCCCAACCAAAATCATAAATCTTTTCTACTTCCTCAGTTTCTAAATTCATTTTTGCCAAATATGTAAACTCACTGTTTTCATCAGTCAGAAAAAATAATTCTTTACCATCAGAACTAAAATCAACAGGGCGATAAGTTATTTCACCTTCATGCTTCGATAATAATCTGAGTTCTTCAGTTTCTCTATTATACAGATACATATTGTTATTTGTAGTAGTAATTGTTTTTGTAAAAGCAACAAGATTTTTATCGTTTGATATGGTACTTATGTTATGTCCCACTATATTCTCATATATCATATCATATTCCATACTTTCTACATTCATCTCATAATAATCCTCAAACTTAGGATCTCTTTTATTCGATGAAAAGAAAAAGCTTTCCCTATCGTGACTCCATCCGAGAAAGTTTACACGTGCTCCTTCAAAAGGAATAAGATCATCAAAACTCCCTTCATTGTCAAGTAAATAAATATGCGTTATTTCATTACCAGCTTGATCAGATCTAAATAATATTCTTTCGTCATTTGGAAAATAACTTGTAGCAAATGACGATTCATCACGATTAGTTAATTGCTTTGTTTCTCCATCTTCAATACCTATTTCATACAAATTATAGATTCCGCTTTCATTGCTGGAAAAAAGTATTTTTGATTCATCAGAAGAGAATGAACTTCCAAAAATTGAAGTAGTATTCATAAACTGTTCAATGGTGTATTGAGTTACTTCTTTCTCTTTCTGTAATGAGCTACAAGAAAAAGTAAATAACGCAATACCGAGAATTAATATAATACTAAGTCTTTTCATAACATTTTTTTTAGGTTTTATAATATTTAGGCTAAGTTAAAAAAACTAATACAGAAAGTAAATTCCTTAGAATTTAATCCGATAAATAATGAGTTGTTATTATAAATTGGCTAAACAAAAGTAACAACAGTATGAATTCATATAACTTTTGTAAATTTACATTGAAATAAAAATAAAGAAATGAAAATATATCTCGATTATAATGCTACCACTCCTATTGATAAGGAAGTAGCACAAGCAATGCAGCCCTATTTAGCAGATTATTTTGGAAATCCATCAAGCTCACATAGTTTTGGAATTGAAACAAAAAAAGCTGTTGAAAATGCACGAAAGCAAGTAGCCAATCTGATCAATTGCAAACCCAACGAAATAATATTCACAAGTGGAGGTTCTGAATCGAACAATTATGCAATTAAAGGAATTGCTTATGCTTATGAAAACCGTGGTAATCATATTATAACCTCAACAATTGAGCATCCTGCAGTAAGCGAAGTATGTAAATACCTAGAAAGAAAAGGATTTCGAATTTCATATATTCCTGTTGACGAAAATGGAGTAATCGATCTAAAAAAGCTTGAAGATGAAATTACCAAACAAACGATTTTAATAACTGTAATGCATGCCAATAATGAAATTGGAACTATTCAACCTATTTCTGAAATAGCAAAAATAGCGTCCAAAAACAGTATTTATTTTCATACCGATGCAGCACAATCTGCCGGTAAATACCCTATTGATGTAAAAGAACTCGGTATTGATTTACTTTCTATTGCCGGTCATAAAATGTATGCACCTAAAGGTATTGGTGCTTTATATATCAAGGAAGGAATTCAACTTGAAAAACTTATTCATGGTGCCGACCACGAACAAAACAAACGTGCAGGTACTGAAAATGTTTTGGAAATTGTCGGGCTTGGAAAAGCTTGTGATATTGCTCATCGTTATTTATACCGCAATATTACACATATGCAAACAGTACGAAATCTGCTTTATAAAAATCTGAAAGAAGCCTTACCTAATATCAAATTAAATGGTCATCCTCAAAATGGATTACCAAATACACTTAATGTCAGTTTTCCTAAAATTGAAGCCAATATTCTTTTAAATGAACTTGAAAGCAAAGGAATAGCTGCATCGGCGGGTGCTGCATGCCATACAGATTCTATAGATGTATCGCCTGTTTTAACTGCTATAAAACTGAATTCGGAATATGCTATGGGAACCATCCGTTTCTCGGTTGGGAAAAATACTACTGAACAGGAAATAAACAAAGCTTCTAATATTATTATTGAAACAGCTAATCAATTTTATTCTGAAGACAAAGAAGTCGCCATTAATCCGGAACAAGATTTCTCTGATATAAAACTTACAAAGTATACTCAGGGAATGGGTTGTGCGTGTAAACTAAGACCTCAGGAACTTGAGAAAATTCTAAAAGAAATACCTTCAAATACAAATCCACAAATTTTAGTAGATACATCAAATTCAGACGATGCTGCGGTATATAAAATTAACGATGAAATAGCTCTAATTCAAACAGTTGACTTCTTTACTCCTGTTGCCGATAATCCATACGATTTTGGTGCAATAGCAGCAGCAAATGCATTAAGCGATGTTTATGCAATGGGTGCTAAACCTATTTTTGCATTGAATATTGTTGGTTTTCCATCGAACAGATTACCAATGGAAGTATTGAAACAAATTCTTAAAGGAGCTCAAGATAAAGCAGCAGAAGCCGGAATAAGCATTATTGGAGGTCATTCAATTGATGATCCGGAACCAAAATTTGGAATGGTTGTTAACGGACTTGCGCATCCTGAGAAATTATGGACTAACTCCGGTGCAAAAAAAGGAGATGCAATTATACTTACGAAACCAATTGGAACCGGAATAATTGCAACAGCTCTTAAGCGTGGACTTGTTAATAAAGAAACCGAAAAGTTTGTTGTTAAAATTATGTCGGAACTTAACAAATATGCTGCTGATATTATTGCTGATTATGAAATAAGTTCTTGTACTGATGTTACAGGATTTGGATTAATTGGCCACTTAAGCGAAATTAGTATTGCCAGCAAAACAGATGTTGAAATTATTGCTACTAATGTTCCTGTTATTAAAGAAGCACGTGAATTTGCCACAAGCAATATAATTCCGGGAGGAACCATAAACAATATGAATCATTTTTCGAAATACGTAGAATGGGCTGATAATATAGCAGAAATAGATAGAACTATATTATGCGATGCACAAACTTCAGGTGGATTATT
The DNA here is from genome assembly GCA_030668615.1 of Bacteroidales bacterium. Taxonomy (GTDB): domain Bacteria; phylum Bacteroidota; class Bacteroidia; order Bacteroidales; family UBA12077; genus UBA12077. The sequence continues at coordinate 6,632 of DAOUTQ010000003.1, forward strand.
ATTTACAATAGCTTCTGAATATAAAGATGATATTATTAAAAAACTGAAAGAATCAGGCATTGAATTTGCTACACATATTGGAAATTGTATTTCAGAAGGAAATGGTTTAATTTCTGTTAAAAAATCAAGCTAATTGAGGATTTTGTAAAACAATTTAATCCTGATTTCGTTTTCATGTAAACCAATTCTTAAAATGATGAAAAAGACAGTATTGATATTCATTTTTATATCTTTCTATTTAACCGGCTTTGCTCAGGATAATATACCTGAACTGAATTTACAAATCTTAGAATATGTTAAATCTGTAGAAGGAAAAAAGGTTGATCGTGGTGAGTGTTGGGACCTTGCTAATCAAGCATTAAAATTGGTTAATGCCGATTGGGACAAAGCTTTCGTATATGGAGATAAAGTTGATCCAAAGAAAGATAAAATATTTCCAGGTGATTTAATTCAGTTTGATAATATAAAGATCAAGTATACAGAAGGAAATACAACTTACACAGAAACTATGGGTCAACACACCGCTATTGTATATAAAGTTTTAGGAGATGGAATTTTTGAAATTGCACATCAAAACAATGGATTTTCGGGAAAAAAAGTGGGTGTTAGCAAATTGAATATAAATTATATAATCAACGGGAAAATATACTTTTACAGACCCACAAAAACACTGGGAAATTAGTTTTTCAAACATTAAAATACAAACTGGTTTGCGGTAATAACCGACTCTAAGAGCTTCCTAATTATAGCATTTTCGCTCAAATGTTAAAACTCATTTATTTTCAATTAAACACGTCTGCATAACAGCAGGTATAATATTACCATAATAGTCTTTATCATCTTGCCGATAACTTAATACTGTTTTACAATTTAATGAAAACGGAGCAGCATCTAAAAATACTCCTGAAGTAAAAAGATTTTGCAACCTAATATACCCACCAGTAATCTTATCATCATTTTTTTGCTTTGGATTAACGGGTACGTGTTCTGTAATAATTACAAACCTAAATTTCTTTGTTTTTCTGATTATTTCAGAAATTTGAGCATTACTTAAATGTTGCAGAACTTGTCTGATAATGCATAAATCAGCTTCAGGATACTGTTCATTATTAATGGCATCCATGTGCATAAATCTCACATTTTCTTTACTATATGAAGCCGTGAGATATTCGGTTAAATCTTTTACTATATCAGTTCCGGTATATTGTATATCCGATTTACCAAGGACAGATTTCATTATCGTAAAATCACCACATCCTATCTCGAATATGCTTTTAATCTCAAATTCATTAATGAAATTTCTCAAAATCTCAATGTACTTTTCAACCCTGGAGTCTATTGTTCCAGAGCCAGAACAATACTGTCTTCCGTCTGGGGCTTTTCCCCATAGATTCTTATTATAAATTTCGTTAAAAATTTCTTCACGGGATTTAATTCTGTTTTTTGTACTAATATAAAAACGCATAAACCAACCTGGAATTAATTTCTTTATAATATTTTTCATTGTCATATGCACATTGATTTCTGCTGACTAAATAATACCGGTAATTTATTTTTTCCTAAACAGGGAGTTATACCGTTTATTATTCAAGTTGTCATATTTGTGAAAAACAAATATGGATTGAATATATAACGGCATTAACCATTCTAATCTTCAAAACAACACATTATATGCGACATTTTGAAGAAGAATTGGTATTACCTGAAATATTTATCCAAATAACTAACTGCATGATAACTGCCATACCTCTCTCCCTTTTCCCAGTCTGAACGAGCTCCATCTTTATCTCCTGAATTATAACGAGCTAATCCTTTCTTAGCATACACATCTCCATTAAAGGGATCAATATCTAAAACCATTGAATAATCGCGAATAGCAAAATCATAGGTATTAGTTGCGACATATATATCACCACGAAGTTCGTACTGTTCCTTAGTTTTCTCAATTAACATTGATTCGTTAATATTTTTTAGCGCCGCTAAATAATTCCCATTTTTAAAATTTGTTTTGCTCTGTAAAAAAAGCATATCAGGATTTGTTTCTGAAATACTTTCAATAATCTCAATTAATTGAGTGGCTTCTTCGTATTTTTTATTCAAAAACAATAAATCTGCTTTTAAAATATAATTATCGATTAAATATGGTTCAAGTCTAATTATTTTATTTGCATCCATTAAAGCGAGTGTATATTTACTCTGTTTTTTCAACAAACCTACTCTTTGTTTATAATAACCAGGCTTTGATTTTTTAATTTCTATTGCTTTATTTATCGCTTCCAGAGATTGTCTTTCATTTCCTGAATTCTGATTTATTTTGCTAAGTAAATAATACACATCAGCAATGCTATTATTTCTTGCAATAATTTCATTTACCAAAAAATAAGCCTGATTGTATTCACCTGAATTCATTAATCTTTCAACCTGATAAAGGTGTTTCTCTGTCTTTGAATACTGATTCGATTGCAATATATTATCCAAAAAATCTAATCCTTTAATCTTATTATAATCAGCATTATTCAATAAGTTATACATGGATATTTTATACGAAGAGTTCAGATTCTGGATTAAGGCTTCTTCAGCATTTTTAAAATCATCTTTTTCTAAAAACATTCTAAACTTTAACTCCGATGAAATTTTGGGTTTTAATTTGTCGGCTAAATCAGCATTTATACAAGCTTCAGTATAATTTCCAGCTTTGCATAGTGCTTCAGCTTTGGCTAAATAAAATTCAGCTTTGGGATTCACCTCAATCAATATATTTAATGTATCAAGAGCATTTTGGTATTCCCCTTGTTTTATTTCAGAAAAAGAATAAACAGCAGGAATGTTAATATTCTGAGATATTAATACAATCGGAAATATTATAAAACAAAACAACACTATGTATTTTATTCTACTCATAATATATAATTTCTCCTGAGCTTTCTTTGTAAACATGAATAAAACCGGTAATATTTCTTACTTCAAGACCTGAAATTCGCGATTCCCAAACATCGCAAATATAATAATAGACACCTGTTGGTACTCCTTGATCTGATCTTAATGTTTTTCCGTCCCATTCAATCAATGGATTCTTTGTTTCATAAACTAGTTCGCCCCAACGGTTAAAGATCTTCATATCCACTTTATCGACAAAATTAAGAGGGTTTTTAGCAATAAAAATATCATTAACACCATCCCCGTTTGGAGAAAATACATTTGGTAATTTATAATAAGTACAATTATCAACACACTGAATAACTGAAAGCTCGCTCTCATTATTAAAAGAATCTACAGCTGCAACGGCATAACAACCACCCATAGATGATTCAGGGAAATGTTCAAAAAAAGTATTTTCAGCTCCTTCTATTCTTTCAATGGAATCCAACGCTGTATCATAACTATCGGTATAATAAACTTTATAAGCTACAACATCATCGGCACAAGTAAGGTTCGGATTATTCCATCTTAAAATGTTTTTTAAGCTATCGCATGATGATCGTACGGCCAATTCTGGAGGACAAGGACGTTGATAATCATTAGGAGTTTGGCATAGTTCATGCGACCAATTAATTGTTGGATACTCCAGTGTATCAATCTTATAAACACCTATGCTTTTAACTTTATAACAATACGATTTCCCATTTTTCAGCTTATCATCTGTGTAAACCCGTGAAGTTGAATAATCTATTGAATCATAATTTAGAGTTGAATTATTCAAACGATAAATAACAAATTCGTTATCGTACCATGGTGTATTTTTCTCAATATTTATTTCTACTTTATTATCTGAAGGAACTAAGTTGAGAAAAATTGATGATGCTAACTGCGGAATACCAATACGAAACCTGTTGCCTGGGGTATCATTAAACAATGCCACTTCATACGAATATTGTGTTTCCAGTGTATTTAAATCAATATCAGTAATAGTTGTATCGTCTAATCCTTCAAGTGTATCTATTGGTTCTAAATGCATTCCTATTGCATCGTTTGATCGGTAAACAACATACTCAAACGGGCCCGTAGCTTCAGGAATTGTATCTAAACGATCCGGTTTTGCCCATTTTAGCATAATTTCTCCACTTGCTGCATCAGTATTTAAAACAGAAACATTGGTAATTACAGGAAATCCCGGCTCAAGCGATTCACATTTTTCTTCGGAAGGATAACTTTGTGCACCATCTTCAAATTCAGCCACAATTCGGTAACAATAATTAAATCCCTGAACTAAACCTTCTCCGTCGTCATTATCAATAAAAATAGTATCGGTAGTTTCTCCTGCATATTCATAACCTCCATCCTCTGGCATTCCTGTTGTACAATCATCGTGCGTATAATCCAATGATCCTTCTTTTCTTCTGTAAATTAAATATTTCGCTGGATTACAATCAGGTTCATTCCAACTAACTCTAATATATGCATTTCCCGGATCGGTTTCCAAACCGTAAGGTGCAGGGCCAATTACTTTTACAAGCATTCTTTCTACACCAACCAGTTTTACATCAGGATGATCATCTTTAGCAGAAATAATTACCATATACGATTCGTTTCTTATGTGATTACATGTTGTAAACCACTTGAATCTGGATACTGTTTCTCCCGGAACACTTGAAACTTCTGTTAACGTTGCTGGTTTTGTTTCAAATAAAAATGGACCTCCTGTAGCTGAATGTTCAATATTATTCAAATCTGCATCTGTACTTCTAATTAATACATCTATTGTATCTCCTGCCACTACACAAACTTCATCAATAGGGTCTGTTTCCGGAGGATTATTTTCTGTGGAATATACATTGATTTGAATATCTCTTGTTATGGAGCCAATTTTTACACCATCGCGCCACTCATCAATGAGTATTGCAAGATTATATTTCCCAGTATCAGAAGGAGTATCCCATATTAAATCTCCCGTTAACTCATTCATTCCGATAGAACTGGTTGCTGGCGGTAATGTATATCCGGTAATAGGATTGCCATCTTCACCTGTACAAGTTGTAAGAAAATATTTCAAATCATCTCCATTTTTATCGTAAGCTCCCGGATTATGAACAAAAAGTTTGTATTGTGCTGCCTGATTAACCGGAGGATTCAATAAAAGCGGAGTGTCATTTAATCCAAGTGATGGATTTACAAACAGAGTTGTTTTTACTGAAAATACCGTATTTACTGAATTTGGAATATTCTGGACTCCAAAATTCCTATTCGGATCCTGAACAAGTATTGAGTAAACTCCTGGTCCGGGAAAAGTATGTACAGCTGAGTATCTGTTTCTCTGATAATAATCAGGAAGTATAACCTTTTCAGTTCTTGCAACAATCGTAAAAGTACCATCACCCCACTCTACTTCAAGCTCTTCCCTGTCTACATTACTTAAAGTATAAGTATAAGTAGTTACTGTAACCTTATAGGTCAATTCTGACAACTGAACATAGGTAATTTCTCCGGCCCTGTTATGTGTTGCATAAACACCTGAAAACCCAGTGATTAAAAATATAATAATCGGTATATAAATCCTTCTAATACTCATCTGTTACAATTGTATATTCTTTCTTTTTAAAGTTAAACTGATATCCTTTTTCTATTTCTCTCTTTTTCAAAATCAATAAATTTTTTTGATCAGGATACAAATCCAACAATATGGAATTCTTTATAGTAAATGTCTTCACTTCTTTCTTTAATGCAATATTATAATAAAACCATACGGCTTCATCATTTTTCTTCATTCCTTCATTAGTATATTTCAATTCTTTCCCTTTAACTATTATTTTAAAATGATCCTGAAAATAGGAGTCAATTTTTTCTTTATGTAAATTATAATTTCCCTTCTCACTAAGATCAACTTGAATATTATATAATTGATTTATAATTAATTGAAAATCATCTGTAAATACTTTAAATGATAAAGAAATGGTGTTTTTCTCTGATTGAAATTCCAAATTTGTTACTGATACATGAATTGGATGCATCAAAAAAAAATTTGATATAAGTAATAAATAAAAGCTTTTTATAAATATAAACATAGGATAAAATTACTATTTTTTTATTTCTTTGAGTTAATTATACCGTTTACTATTCAATATGTCATATTTGTAAAAACAAATATGAATTGAATATGTAACGGCATTAACAATTCTAAACTTTAAATTATATTTTAAATACGATATTTTGATGAAGAATTGGTATTATTTAAAATAACATAACTAAAGGGCTTCAACTAAAATTTAAAACAATGAATACTTTTCAACTCTATTTTCAACTCGGAATTTCACATATTACAGATATTCTAGGATATGATCACATTCTATTTCTTTTAACACTTTGTGCTGTGTATTCTTTAAATCAATGGAAAAGTATATTAATTTTAATAACAGCCTTTACTATAGGTCATTGCACAACTTTAATATTAGCCACTTTTAATATTATTCATATTTCATCTGACCTGATTGAATTTTTAATTCCGGTAACAATTTTAGCAACTGCAATTGCTAACATTGTGCAAAAAGATAATTTTGCTACGAACACATTACATTTAATAAAATACATTGCAGCTCTGTTTTTTGGTTTAATACATGGTTTAGGATTCTCGAATTATTTAAAGAGTTTACTTGGTATGGAAAGCAGTATTATAAAACCTCTTCTTGCCTTCAATATAGGAATTGAACTTGGTCAAATATTTGTTGTTCTAATCATTTTAGGAATAACTGCTTTAATAACAAATGTTCTGAGCTTTAATAAAAGAGAATGGAGTATGATTTTATCGGGCGCAGGTGCAGGAGTATCACTAATTCTAATTATTGAACGATTCCCTTTTTAATAAGTTCGGGGTGAGGTAAATCATCAAATCATTCTTGGAAACCTGATTAATAATCATTATTTTGGTAAATCCATAATCTCATCACTTAGTAATTATGAAAAAACTAAAAATCCTTTTAATAGCATTTATTCTTTCAGGTACATCAGTAGTAAATGCACAGCAAATTGAAAATCTGCGAATAAAAACCTTTGAAAATAAACTAAACCTGATATACGATATATCACACGAGAAATCAGGACAGTTGTTTCATATTAAAGTTCTTTGTTCCGATGATGGAGGGCAAAGTTTTAATATTCCATTAAAGTCTATTTCAGGTGATATTAGTACTGGAGTTGAAGGTGGAAAAGATAAAATTATTATTTGGGATGTATTAAAAGACCAACAAAGCCTTAAAGGCGATAATTTCGTTTTTAAAATAATTGCTACACCAGAAAAAGTAGAAAATCAGACAGACAATGTTCAAGGATTCTTTTTTGAACTTGTTGATTGTTATAAAAAAGACAAGAAAATAATTTGTGCATTAAAAGTTACTAATAAAGGAACAAAACGTGATCTTAAAATAATAAATCGCCTAGCAAGAATATATGATTTTAAAGGCAAAAAGATTGAATCTAATTTTTCAAAATTAGGCAAAGTACAAGGTGATGCGCGTTATGCCACTCCAACATTAACGTTTCAGCCAAATAAAACTGATATTGCCATTGTTAGTTTCGATATTCCTAATGGTTTTTCCAGCCGAATTAAAATGCTTGAGTTTGGAGTTGAAATATTGGAAATAACCTATGGGCTTGATTTAAAATCAGGAAACATTCAATTCAAAGATATTTCTTTTGATAATCCGAAAGCACCTGCAAAATCAGAGCTTTTATCTCCTAGTACAAGTTTAAATATTGGGCAAGAACTCACAAGAATGATTGACACCAAACCACCAAAAGTAAGTTTTACCAAGCCAATACTTCAAAAAGACAAAGCTGCTATTGTTAATTCCGAAGAAGTAATCATTCAGGGTAAAGTAAGCGATAAGAATGGTGTGTTTGAACTTACCATTAATGGTATGTATGCTAACTTAAGCGATAATGGAGATTTCAAAACAGATGTATATCTTGTTGAAGGTAGAAACAATGTATATGTACGTGCAGTTGACAAGTTTAACAATGTTACCGAAGAAAGTTATATAATTGTATATCAAAATCTAAATAAAAGAGATCAGCGACAAACAGCCATTAATAAAAACGACCCTACTGTACTTGATGAAAGAACTGTAAAAGATGGTAAATACTACGCATTATTGATTGGTGTAAGTGAGTATCCCGATCCTGAAATCATGAACTTGGATCAACCGGTTTCTGATGCTGAAAAACTATACAATACTTTAACAACACAGTACACTTTCGAAAAGCAAAATGTAAAATTGCTTAAAAGCCCTACTCGTGAAGAAATTATTGCCGAATTGGATCGTTTAAATCGTGTAATTACCGAAGATGACAACTTATTGGTTTTTTATGCTGGTCATGGATATTGGGATTCACAAGATGAAGTTGGATATTGGTTACCATCAGATTCTAAAAAAGCGAATACTGCTAACTGGATGAGAAACACCACAATTCGCGATTATCTTAGAACAGTAAAAACAAAACATACTATTCTAATTGCAGATGCCTGTTTTAGCGGAGGAATTTTTAAAACCAGAAAAGCTTTTACAGATGCTCCTAAATCAATTCAGAAATTATATGAAGTTCCAAGTCGAAAAGCAATGACAAGCGGTTCTTTAAAAGAAGTTCCCGACCGCAGTGTATTCTTGCTTTATTTAGATAAACGATTGAATGAAAATACGCAGCCTTATATTTCAGCTGAAGAGTTATTTGGTAGTTTTAAGATTGCTGTATTGAATAATAGCCCAAATGTTCCTCAGTACGGAGAAATAAAAGATACTGGTGATGAAGGAGGTGATTTTATTTTCATTAAAAGATCGAATTAGAATAATCAATATAAAATTCATAAAAACATATAAGGGAAGCTTTTGCAATGCTTCCCTTTTTTTATTACCTTTTAGCATATCAATTATTTATAATCATGCCAACAATCGTTCACGAATTAGATCAAATTGCTATATCTGTAAAATCGCATATGCTTCTCAGAAAATTGCTCAAAGAAAATCCTATTCTTGATGAGATTATGCGTAATGCCAGAAATGAGACAGAAGCATTAGTTGGTACTAGAAACTGGATTCTTGAAGAACTGAAAAAACACAATGATGCGTATCAGTTTTACAAGCGAACAGCAATTGGACGTGAAGCATTTGAAAAATTGGAATGGAAAGATTTCGCAGCTATTCGAATATTAGATTACATAGATAATGCTGGTCGCGAATTCGACGATTTAAACTTACATGGAGAAGAAGCAATAAGTAATCCTATTGCTTTAATATGGTTAGCCGTAAACTTTGGAACAGGTGGAGCAAAGCCATTCTTTTTTGAAGATATGCTCCAGCTTTTCAGGCAATTTACAGGTAATTTGGTAAGGAATATTCCCGATATAGAACAAGTTGAACAATGGATGGATAGATGGAGCAGCGGACTTGATCCACGTATTGCAAAGCTTCGTGAAGAAAACCGTGAACGAATTATAAAAATAATCATAAATAAAATTGATTCGGGCGAGATTAAGGATTCTAAATATTTCTTTGAGAAAGGAATGTCGCAAGAGCAAAAGTTTCTAAAAATACTGGAATGGTGGGACGAAAGTGTTTTTCATTTAAGATTTGCCGTTCGTACACCGGAATTATTAAACGAGCTTTTAGGAAATTCTCTTGATCCTGACACGATGAAAATATTGTTCGAAGCAAAAGAAAAAGGAATTCCATTTTTTGTAAATCCTTATTACTTGTCATTGCTTCATGTTCGTGTGCCCTATTTTGCTGTTGGTGCCGATCTGGCTATACGTCATTATGTTATTTACAGTAAACAATTACTCGATGAATATGGCGATATAAAAGCATGGGAAAAAGAAGATAAAGTAGAGCCCGGAAAACCAAATGCTGCCGGTTGGCTTTTACCAAACGATCATAATATTCACAGGCGTTATCCGGAGGTTGCCATTTTAATACCTGACACAATTGGTCGTGCCTGTGGTGGTTTATGTGCTTCATGTCAGCGTATGTACGATTTTCAACGTGGTAATCTTAACTTTAATCTTGATAAGCTAAAACCACGCGAGACTTGGGAAGAAAAACTTAAGAAACTAATCAGTTATTTTGAAGATGATCCACAACTACGTGATATTTTAATTACTGGTGGTGATGCATTAATGAGCTCAAATAAATCACTTAATAAGATTTTAAATGAGATTTATGAAATGGCTTTACGTAAAAAGAAAGCAAATGAAAAAAGAGCAAAAGGAGAAAAGTATGCAGAAATTTTAAGAGTAAGACTTGGTAGCAGATTACCAGTTTATTTGCCACAAAGAATAACCTTGGAACTTACTCAGGTTTTAAAGGATTTTAAAGAAAAAGCATCAAAAATTGGGATCAAACAATTTGTAATTCAAACACATTTTGAATCGCCAATGGAAGTTACTCCTGAAGCACGCGAAGGTATTCGCCGATTAATAAATTCAGGATGGACAGTTACAAATCAACTTGTATTTACAGCAGCAGCATCACGTCGTGGACATTCATCCAAACTTCGAAAAGTGCTAAACGAAATTGGCATAATTAATTACTACACCTTTAGTGTAAAAGGTTATATGGAAAACAATTTCAATTTTGCTACCAACGAGCGTGCTGTTCAGGAACAAATGGAAGAAAAAATTTATGGAAAAATACCGGAAAAGTATTTTGAAGAGATTAAAAATTTCCCAAATCATTCTGAATCTTTAGTTGAAAACATTGCAAAGCTTAAAGCCAAAGCAGATCTTCCGTTTTTAGGAACAGACCGAAACGTTTTAAACCTTCCTGGCGTTGGTAAAAGTCTTACTTTCCGGACAATAGGAATTACTCGCTATGGTAGAAGAATTCTTGAATTTGATCATGATACAAACCGAAATCATAGCCCAATAATTGAAAAAATGGGAAAAGTAATTATTATAGAATCCAAATCAATAAGTGAGTATTTAGAGCAACTTGAAGATATTGGCGAAAATATTTCTGATTACGAAAGTATTTGGGGTTATTCTATCGGTGAAACAGAACCTCGCGTTCCTATTTACGAATATCCGGAATATAATTTTGAAATAACTGATAAGAATACTAATCTTGAAATTGTTTAGTAAAATAATTGTAGTTTTTGTCATGCTAAAAGCATTACTCATCGAAATGCGAAGTTATTCACTTCGTTGGTTATTAATTCTATCTGAGTATTAAATAGTAATAACCACATTTCCTTTTTTATGCCCTTTGTCAACATACCTATGTGCCTCAACTATTTGTTCAAAAGGGTATTTTTTGTCGATTACAGATCTTAGCTTTCCTTCCTCGTAAATCTCTTTGAGAAATATCAGGTCTTCAACCTTTATCTTAAAGTTGCTTGACATAGCAAGAACATTAATATAAACTCCTGACTTTTTTAGAGATTTTTTACGTTTAGAAGATGTAATCCTGCCTACTGCATCAAAAATAACATCATAAGTTTCACCACTTTGGGTAAAATCTTCTTTCGTATAATCAATAACATTATCGGCTCCCAGAGATTTCACCATTTCCAAATTTGTGGTACTGCAAACTCCTGTAACTTCTGCCCCATAGTACTTGGCAAGCTGTACCGCAAAAGTACCAACACTACCTGAAGCTCCGTAGATTAATACCTTTTGACCCTTTTGAATATTTGCTTTTCTAAGATTATAATAGGCGGTTAATGCCCCATTAGAAAACGGAGCAGCTTCCTCATAGCTCATATTCACTGGTTTTATTGATAGAAATCCATCTTCAGGCATACAACGATACTCGGCATATGCACCAAAATCAAATTCAGTAGATCCAAAAACAGAATCACCTTTCTTAAACAAGGTAACATTTTTGCCTACCGCTTCAATATCTCCAGCCAGTTCCATTCCAAGTATTTTTTTTCTTGGTCCTCTGAAACCTACCATTATTCGCATCATAGGTTTGAAAAAGAAATCCCTAACAGGGCCTAAACCAGGCTCCAAACGCCGAACCTTAGTATCACCAATATGTACTGTTGTAGCATGTACTTTTATTAGTACTTCATTATCTTTAGGTAAAGGTTTTTCCACTTCTTTAAACTGAAGAACCTCAGGAGGTCCATATTTGGTGCAAACAACAACTTTCATATTTATATTTTTTACATGTTAATCTAATGACATACAACTTGTTATTATACCAAATATAGCAAAAATGATCGTCGTTTATAAGGTAATTAATAATTAAATGAAGAATAATTATTTCACAAGTGCAACCGCGAGAAATACAGACAAGAAAAAAGAGGCTTTTCAGAAAGCCTCTTTTATATGTTTTATTTACTTATAAATCTTATGGTTCTACCATTGTTGCTGGAACGCTTCCTGTAACATAAAGTGGTAATAAGAAATCTTCAGCAGCTCCGTCAACTTTAATAACATGGAAAGTTCCTTCTACGGTATAACTAACAGTACCATCTAACATTGCAGCAGCAAGAGATGCTCCCTCTATAGGTCCTAAACTTAAGGTAACAGGCAAAATCATATCAATTGTTGCTCCTCCGGCAATATTAATATCTGTTGAATATGAATCAGAATATAAGTGTGTATCAGACTCAACACCCTCAACATAAACAATATATTCAACCTCGTCAACTATTGCATCACGAGAGTCTATATTTTTAACATCACAATTTACATCATAATTAAACACATAACTTGTTAAACCAATGGAATATGTTCCTTCCATATCATTTACAGTAACTTCCGGCTGGTCGAAGAAGTCTTCAAATCCAACATCGACAGATGCTGTTCCTTCAATATCTATTGGTAAATCTATTTTATCAAGAACAGCTTTGTCAAGATGAAATGTTCCATCAACAGTATAACTAAGTTCTTGACCTGCATCTAATTTTGACAATAACTGAATAGCATCAGTAGTGCGCAATGTCAACGGTAATGTAAGATCAAGTGGTACATCGTTGTATATTTTCTGACCTATATCACAACTTTCGTTTTCAGATACAAACCCTTCGATTGTTACCTGGTAATCAACATCTTTAATCGTTGCTTCTTTCGAGTCATTATTAATAACCTGTATATCAACATTTAAAGTTGTATATTCACCAGGAAGTCCTTCTAAAGAGAATCCTGTTACAATAATTGAAGGCTGATCAAACAAATCTTCTTTGTCACACGAAAACATGGCCGTTACACCTAGTGCAACTATCATAACTGCAAAAAACTTTTTTCTCATTTTTTATCTTTTTAAGTAATTATTATTTAAACCTAAGAGTAAGCATAAAGATAACAAAAAAGACTAAAAATAAAAAGAATTGAATTACAGTGATGTGATGTTGAAACAAGTTAATATATCAATTTTTATCAAAGTAATACTCTATTTCTTCGCCATTTGGTTTTTCAAAAGTCAAAATATCAAATGGTTTTCCCTTTTCAAATACTAAAGCTTGTTGAATAAATTTACAGTCACTACAAATATTTTTAATATGTTCATACTCTTCTGATACACTGGATACTATAATCGCCATTTCAAAAGAGCTCCCATCTCTATTTGTTGTATTAATAGTCTTGGTTATACTACACCCATAATACAATAATGTAAATAAACTAAGGATTGATAAAACTTTCTTCATTTTTTCATGAATTGATTAAGTTGATCTATGCTTCAAAATTACCCATACCCATTTTCACGTACCATACAGTTTCTGTTTCCAAGGCACTGATTTGTCAGACCGACATTCTAAACCGAAGATAACAGAACTTTATCAAATAGACAATCCGAATAATTATTGGGACTTGTGCTAAGTAAAACAATATGTCACCTATTTACCTTAACCGGTATTTTCTTCTTTTGTGTGGTGTAATTTGCTTAATTTCCAACTAATCAGAAATAGCATTGCTGTTAATGGAAAAAGATACATCATCGGCATCTTCATTGCATCAGGATTCAAAATACAAACTCCAATAAAACCTACTAGAGAAACAAGAGCTCCTATTAATTCCCACTTCCAAGCAAGGCCAAGTCCCATGAGCATAATTACTCCCACCAAAATAATAGCAATTGGTGTTGGTTCTGCTGATGGTTTATGTTCAGACATTAATTCAGGAATTGCGAAAACCAATACGAGTATTATAAGTAGGAGACCTAAAATTCGAGCAATCCATCTTAAAACTCTGGTTGTTTTGCTTTCTAATGATGTTTTGTTTTTCATAACATTTTATTTTTAATTAGGTGTTGCATATATAATCAATTCTATTTTGGTAAACGAAACACTGTAACTACGACCAAAATTACCTGCAGCAACTTCAAATTAATCATCCTTAATACATCGAACAGAATAACCATAAAACTCAGGGAAACTGAATAAGATGCCATCACTCCTTAGAATTCCTTTGTCAAAGGAACTCAAATACCTGTTCCAAGCCATATAGTAAGAAGAGGAAGTCTCTGTTGAAGTCCAAAAATAAGCACCTACTTTTTTCCCAGAAAAAGAACCGTTATCACCACGCATACCACCAGGTAATGCATTAAACCCAAATAGATCAACACCATTACCATCGCTATTCCAGTCATAAGTAGATTTTAGATTTTTCCCCGCATTACTGCCACGATAATAACCATCAATATCCCATTCCGGATCACCGATTCCATATAAGCTGTCAACTGTACCTTCAAGAATCTTCAATTCATCATCGGTGGGTATATGCCAACCATCTGGACAAACGCCTTGTGCTCCTTCTTGCGTTGCGTATTGCATCATTTCAGGCCACTGGTATAATCCTCCATAAATATTGCAATTATCAGGATCGTTGCTATAAGCATATTTCTCTATTTCTCCATCGTCAGCCTGACTATAAAATCCGTTTATTATTTTGCCAACATTCAGGTTTTCTGCCATCCATATTTGGGAACCTATTGTTACCGTTTTATAAACATTGCCATCAATATCAGTTACAGTACCGCTTAGCTCATCATTATTATTTTCATCTTCTTTTTCGCAACTACAAATAATTATTAATAACATTACCATAATTGCTAAAGAATAAAACAAAATTATTTTTTCCTTTTTCATGAGTTATTTAATTATCAATTATAATTATTAAATGTTTCATTTCATGCAAGTTATTAATAATAACTTAGAATTTCAATAAAAAAATTCGTCATTTTAACTACTGAACTTGAACTAGATAACTATAAAATGTTTGAATAATTAAATCAATTTTGCAGAGAGGAGTAAATGTTCGTAAATTTATGCATAGAAATATAAATGTAGCTAGAGGCTAAAAATGTTCAAGTATAAATGTTTTTTGTACACATGCTTCCCATCACATTTTATAAAGATCAATTAGTATTCATAATTTGTCGCTTGTAGAATCTCGTTTAATGCCTTTTGCGTCTTATTATGACTGCTTATATTTTCTGCTAACATTGTATCATTACCTATTTTGTCTCGAAGCAAAATATCATAGAATTTTAATGAATACTCAGATTTAGCGGTAGGTCTCAAACCAGCTTCAATTTTAAATACTTTTTTTGCTTTTCGAATTATTACTCTATTATAATCTTTAATAGCCAATGTTCTTCCTACTTTGATCATAGAATAAAGACTGTTGAATGAGTAAATGTTTTCACTATCTATTACAATATATTTGGTTGAAGTAAATGGTATTAAACCTAATATGCATGAGATGAATAAAAAAAATGCCTTGATAACCAATCCTGTATTAATTTCATAAATCTGATTCCAGAAAGTACGATACAATCCAAAGCAACCAAAAAAAATTAAAGCAAATCCAAACATTAATGCATTTGGAAAAGCCAGTCCTAAGAATATCTTTTTATTTTCAGTTCTCATATAATATTAATTTTTGACTTTGCTTATATTTCTTTAATACGGAATTATCATCTACTTATTATGATATGTCAATGCGAGTAATTACTGCACCAAATTTCCCATTAAATTTTCCAATGTTCCTATTTCGGTAAATGAAACACCATAACTACGACCAAAATTACCTGCTGCAACAACAAATAAATCGTCTTTAGTAAAAGGATAAATGTTTATCAGATTTGTTAGTGCTTCTGATAAGAATTCATGTGAAGTTTCTTTTGGCTTCATATAATCAGCTATTACACCGTAACTTAAAGCCATTTCACGCATGGTTCGTTTTGAATAACATTGCGCAAATATAGGTTTTGCTCCGCGATAAGCTGCCAAACTCCTTAATGTTCTGCCTGACATTGAATCAGCAATAATTGCTTTTGCATCAAGTCGTATAGCACCTTTTACTGCTGATTTACACAAATACCCGGAAATTGGGTTGTTAATAATTACGGTTGGAATATCATTAAAAGGCTGTTTTGTATTTTCTATTTCCATGGTAATTTTCGCCATAGTTCTCACAGATTCAATAGGATATGCTCCGCTTGCTGTTTCTCCACTTAACATTACCGCATCAGCATTTCGATACACTGCGCTTGCAACATCATTTACTTCGGCACGTGTAGGTCTCGGATTATCTATCATTGAATGCAGCATTTGAGTTGCGATAATAACTGGCTTGCGTTTATCAATAGCTTTACCAATTAAGTATCGCTGTAATCCTGGAATTTTTTCATAAGGTATTTCAACAGCTAAATCACCACGTGCAACCATAATTCCATAGGCATGATCCAAAATTTCATCAATATTATCAACTCCCTGTTGATTCTCGATTTTAGCGATTATTTTAATCTGTGAATTTTGATCATCCAGTAATTTTTGAATCTCCAAAACATCTTCTTTACTTCGAACAAAAGAATGTGCAATAAAATCAAGATCTTCTTCAATTGCCAACTGAACAAATTCTTTGTCTCGTTCGCTAACTGAAGGCAGATTAAAAGAAACATTAGGAACATTAACACCTTTCCTACCCTTAATTAATCCATCGTTTGAAGCTTCGCATAAAAGAGAATCGTCCTGCTTTTTTATCACTTTTAATTCAATATAACCATCATCAATCAAAATGCAGGTTTTATCCGGAACCTCATTTACAAATCCAGTATACGAAACGTAAATACATTCATCATTTGATTCTTTTGTTGGATCACCTTTTATTAGAATCTGCTGTCCTTTCTTTAAATCAACAACATTATCTGTTTTAACGGTTCGTACTTCTGGTCCTTTTGTATCAATTAAAAGTGCAATTTTTTCAGAAACAGCTCTAACGTCTTTTATAAGTTTTAAAGCACCTTCCCTATTTTGATGCGCTGTATTCATGCGCACAACATCCATTCCTTCTTTATACAATAATTCTATAAATTCAGGTGTGCAGGTTTTATCTGATATAGTCGCAACAATTTTCGTTTTCTTAATCATGATTTAGTTGAAGGTTTAAAGTTATAAGTTAAAGGTTGAAAGTGAAAAATTTAATTTAGAACATACTAAAACGAATTACCAAAAATTATTCATTGTTAATTATTAATTATTCATTTTTTATCACTCTCAGACTCTCAACAGCAAGTCTGTAACTATCTAATCCAAATCCGGAAATACTTCCTTTGCAAACAGAACCTATTATGGTAGTATGCCTGAATTCCTCACGCGCAAACACATTTGAAATATGAACTTCAATAACCGGAGAAATCACCGCAGCTATTGCATCGGCTATAGCAACAGAAGTGTGTGTGTATCCACCAGCATTTAATATAATACCATCGAAGTCAAAACCAACTTCCTGAATTTTATTGATGATTTCTCCTTCAACATTTGATTGATAATATTCCAAATCAATATCTTCAAAATGATCTTTTATAAGTTTTAAGAAATCATCAAAATCTACATCACCATAGATATCTTTTTCGCGTTTGCCTAATAAATTTAAGTTAGGGCCATTAATGATCTGGATTTTCATATATATAATTTTAACATCCTTATGCAAATTTAAGCATAAACATTAACTTTGAAATATCTTGATCTAATTATTAACAATTATTTAATGAACTGGGAAAGTAGCATTATACAATTTAAGAATTATTTAAAACTGGAAAGATCTCTATCAGAAAATTCAGTAAAAGCGTACGAAAGCGACATTCGTAAATTTGTTACATATCTCGAAATAAAAGAATTATCGGTATCTCCCGTTCAGGTTAAATTACAACATTTAAAAAAATTTATTGAATGGATTAATGAATTGGGATTAAATGCCCGATCACAGTCTAGAATAATATCAGGTTTAAAAGCTTTTTTCAAATATCTCATACTGGAAGATATTATTGAAAGTGATCCGGCAAATTTGTTAGAATCTCCAAAATTGGGAAGAAAATTACCTGAGGTTCTTTCTATTAACGAAATTGACGAAATAATTTCAGCTATTGATTTGAGTTTACCAGAAGGACAAAGAAACAAAGCTATTATTGAAACTCTTTATAGTTGTGGTCTTCGTGTTTCTGAATTAGTAAACCTAAAAATAACAAATCTGTATTTGGATGAAGGTTTTATAAGAGTTGTAGGAAAAGGAAATAAAGAGCGTCTTGTTCCAATCGGGCAAAAGGCAATAAAAGAAATTCAATACTATTTCCATGACCGTAACTCTTTATCCAATATAGATAAATCAGACCAGAATATTGTTTTCCTTAACCGAAGAGGTAGAAAATTAACGCGTGTTATGATTTTTACAATAGTTAAAAGATTAGTAGAAAAAGCAGAAATAAATAAAAACATTAGTCCACACACATTTCGCCATTCATTCGCATCTCACCTTATTGATGGAGGTGCTGATTTACGCGCAGTACAAGAAATGTTAGGTCATGAATCAATTATCACAACTGAAATCTACACGCATCTCGATCGTGAATATCTTCGTGACGCAATTATTCAATTTCATCCGAGATCATAAATTCAATTAATAATTAAAAATGAAGAATTATTAATTACTTAAAATGAGTTTTGGCCTTTTAACTCTTAACCTTTGAATTTCAACTTTAAATCTTGAACTATTTTACTGGTTTTTTTGATTAGTAATTAATCCTAAACTACAACCGGAATGTTACCAGATTTTTCTATTTTACAACATGTCTCTTAAAATATTTACCGAAACACTCTCTGTTTGGTAATTTTTGAATATCTTTGTAATCTGCAAAAGGATTTTGTTAAACAAATCATATTCAATTATTTATAAATTTTAAAGTATATAAAAAATGTCAAACGTAAAAAGAGTTTACACTTTTGGAGATAGAAAAGCTGAAGGTAACGCTACAATGAAAAACCTTCTTGGAGGAAAAGGTGCCAACCTTGCCGAAATGAACCTTATTGGTGTACCTGTTCCTGCAGGATTCACAATTACTACTGAAGTTTGTACAGAATATAATGAAATTGGTAAAGATTCTGTTGTTGAATTAATGAAAGCTGAAGTTGAAGCTGGTATTACAGCAACTGAAAAAGCAATGAATGCAAAATTTGGTTCAAAAGGAGAAGCTTTTCCTTTATTAGTTTCTGTGCGTTCTGGTGCTCGTGCTTCAATGCCTGGTATGATGAATACTGTTCTAAACCTTGGTATGAATGACGAGACTGTAAAATTGGTTGCTGAGAAATCAGGAAGTGAAAAATTTGCTTACGATTCATATCGTCGTTTCATCCACATGTATGGTGACGTGGTGATGGGAGTTGAAGCTGAAGATGGTCAACATGATCCGTTTGAACTTGTACTTGATAGTGTTAAAGAATCTAAAGGTTATGATTCTGATGCTGAATTTACATTAGAAGATTTAAAGTACATTGTTGCCGAATATAAAAAAGTAGTAAAAGAAAAAGCTGGCAAAGACTTCCCAACTAATCCATGGGATCAATTATGGGGAGCTATTTGTGCTGTATTCGATTCTTGGAATACCGAAAGAGCAATTCTTTATAGAAGAATGGAACAAATTCCTGACGAATGGGGAACTGCTGTAAACGTTCAAGCAATGGTATATGGTAATATGGGTGAAACTTCTGCTACTGGTGTATGTTTTTCTCGTGATGCTGCAACTGGTGAAGATCAATTTAATGGAGAATATTTAATTAATGCTCAGGGTGAAGACGTTGTTGCTGGTATTAGAACTCCTTTAGAAATAACCAAAGTTGGTTCATTGAGATGGGCTGAACGTAACGGTACTTCAGAAGATGTTCGTATTAAGAATTTTGCTTCATTGGAAGAGGCAATGCCAGAATTATACAATGAATTAAATGATACTCAACAAAAACTTGAAGATCATTATCATGATATGCAAGATATGGAGTTTACTATTCAAGATAGTAAACTTTGGATGTTACAAACACGTAATGGTAAACGCACTGGTGCAGCTATGGTAAAAATGGCTGTTGACATGTTAGAACAAGGTTTGATCGACGAAAAAACTGCCGTTTTACGTCAAGATCCTAATAAATTAGATGAACTATTACACCCGGTTTTTGAAGCTACTGCAATTGCTAATGCAAAAGTACTTTCAAAAGGTCTTCCTGCTTCTCCAGGTGCTGCTACTGGAAAAATTGTTTTCTCTGCTCACGATGCTGAAGTTGAAGCGGAAAATGGGGAGAAAGTAATTCTTGTTCGTCGTGAAACTTCTCCAGAAGATTTAAAAGGAATGTATGCTGCTGTTGGTATTCTTACTGAACGTGGTGGAATGACATCTCACGCAGCTGTTGTAGCTCGTGGAATGGGTAAATGTTGTATTTCTTCTGCTGCAGGATTAACTGTTACAAATTCTTCAATGGCAATTAATGGCGTTCAGTACAAAAAAGGAGATTTTATCTCTCTTAATGGATCAACAGGTGAAGTATACGAAGGTAAAGTTGCTACTATTACTCCTACACTTGATGGAGATTTTGGTAAAATGATGGATCTTGCTGAAAAGAATACTAAAATGTATGTTAGAACAAATGCTGATTCTCCTGCTGATGCTAAAGCAGCACGTGAATTTGGTGCTAAAGGTATTGGTCTTTGTCGTACTGAGCACATGTTCTTCGAAGGTGAGCGTATCTGGGCTATCCGTGAAATGATTCTTGCTGAAGATGAAGCAGGTCGTAGAGAAGCTCTTGCTAAGTTACTTCCTATCCAACGTGAAGATTTCACAGGTATTTTAGAAGCTATGGACGGATTTGGTGTTACAATTCGTTTACTTGATCCACCTTTACATGAGTTTACTCCAAACGATGTTGAATCTCAAAAAGAAATGGCTGAAAAATTAGGAGTTTCTGTTGATGTTGTAAAAGCTAAAGTTGAATCCTTACACGAATTCAACCCAATGTTAGGACATCGTGGTTGTCGTTTAGGAAATACATATCCAGAAATTACAGAAATGCAAGCTCGTGCAATTATTGAAGCTACTTGTGATTTAAAAGCTAAAGGACTAAATCCTAAGCCAGAAATTATGGTTCCACTTATTGGAACAGTTCAAGAATACAAAATGCAGGAAGATATTATTCGTGCAACAGCAGAGAAAGTTTTTGCTGAAAGAGGAACAAAAGTTGACTACATGGTTGGTACAATGATTGAAATTCCTCGTGCGGCATTAACTGCAAACGAAGTAGCTGAATATGCTGAATTTTTCTCATTTGGTACAAATGATTTAACTCAGATGACATTTGGTTATTCTCGTGACGATGCTGGTAAATTCTTGCCTATCTACATTAAGAAAGGTTTATTAAAGAATGATCCTTTCCAACAAATAGACCAAATAGGTGTTGGTCAATTAGTTGAAATGGCAACACAAAAAGGTAGAGCTACAAATCCTAATTTAAAAGTTGGTATTTGTGGTGAGCATGGTGGTGAACCAACATCAGTTGAATTTTGTCACAGAACAGGGTTAGATTATGTTTCTTGTTCTCCGTTTAGAGTTCCAATCGCAAGATTAGCTGCTGCACAAGCAAACCTAAGATAAGAATTATCAAATCTATATTTTAAAAGAGGCTTGACAGCCTCTTTTTTCATGTATACACACTTCGATAAACTCAGTATGACAGTTTGATTCTAATATGGCTGTCATATTGAGCCTGTCGAAATATGAACAGCCTTGAGACTTTTATGAAAGTTTTTTTTTGCATTAAAGAGTAATAAAACTAAATATGAGTATAGATTAAATATGAATATTTTATAACTTTGAGTTTTATTAAAAAGATCATTTTAAACTATGGATAATACAATTCTGGAATCCTCATTCAATCAGTCAATAATAGACATTATTGAAGGTCACAAAAGTGTACTTTTAAATTTAGATCGTAAAGATTTAATTAAGCATGTTTTGGATAACAGAGAAGCAATAGCTTCGAAAAACGGAGCATTAGCTACCTGGACTGCGCCGGAGTCAACTGGTCGTCGACCAAGAGACACTTATATTGTTAAAAGAGAAACAAGTGAAAAAAATATCGACTGGACTTCTCCTAATAATATTCCAATCAAAGAAGACATATTTGATATGGTTTTTTCTGATGCCTTAGATTACTTATATAAAAAGAATAATATTTATATTACAGACAGAATAATTGGGGCTGATTCCAAGTATGCATTACCTGTAAGAACAATTACCAGTCAGGCATTGACTTCCCTTTTTACAGACAATATGTTCAGAACTGTACCTAAAGACATTAAGAAGAGTGTGTTTTTTGAACGTGGATTTCAATTACTTACAGTTCCATTTGATAAATTAAACAGTATAAAATATAAAAGTCTTTTACGAATTCTTCCTAATGGTGATACATCTGACATTGCCGTTATAATGGATTTAGATAGAAGATTGGGAGTTATTGTTGGGTCTGCTTACTTAGGAAGTGTAAAAAAACTCATGTTTACAGTAATGAATTACTATCTTCCGTTCGGAGGAGTTTTACCTTTACATTGTTCAGCAAATGAAGATAAAGATGGAAATTCAGCTTTGTTACTTGGTTTATCAGGAACAGGAAAAACTACACTTTCTGCAGATCCGGAAAGATCTCTTTTAGGCGATGATGAACATGGATGGAGTGCTGATGGAATTGCTAACTTTGAAAATGGATGTTATGCAAAGATGATAGACATTAATCCTGATAAAGAACCAGAGATTTATGATGCTATTATGCATAAAGATGATCCATTAAAACATGGAGCAATTATTGAAAATGCAATGGTTTATCCAAATGGAGAATTTGATTTTAGTGATAACAGGATTACAGAAAACTCAAGAGCATCTTATCCATTAAAGTTTCTAAAGAATATTAAAGAAGCCTCAACATCTGGTCATCCATCAACTATATTGTTTTTAACAGCAGATGCTTACGGTGTTTTACCTCCAATTTCAAAATTAGATCCTGATCAAGCAAGATTATGGTTCCTAATGGGTTATACAAGTAAACTTGCTGGAACTGAAACCGGAATCACAGAACCTCAAGCTACATTCTCCCGATTCTTTGGGCAACCTTTTATGCCTTTAAATCCTGAGTTTTATGCAACAATGTTAGGAGATAAAATGCAACAGTTTAATACTAAAGTATACTTGGTTAACACAGGTTGGTTTGGTGGAGTTTATGGCGTTGGAAAAAGAATTGATCTTAAATTAACTCGCGCTATGGTAAATGCTGCTTTAAATGGAGATCTGGAAAATGTAGAGTATACTTATGATAAATTATTTCATTTAAATGTTCCAAAAACGTGTCCGGGAATACCAAATAAAATATTAACTCCGGCAAATATGTGGATTGAAAGAGAAGATTACGATTTGACTGCCACTCGATTAGCTAATAAATTCAGTGCAGCTTTTGATGAAGCATATGGCGATAAGAATATTAAAGATCCTGTAAGAAATATGTGTCCGGGAAAGTAATTTCTAATTTATAATATTTCTAAATTCGATATTTAACATTTAATATAAATAAAAGGCTAACCTTCTTTATTTTAAAAAGTAAAGAAGGTTTCTTTTTTGTAAAAATCCTATGAAACAAACCATTGCTTTGATGCTTGCTAAATTATTTGTTATTTTGCATGTCTTTGAAAATTTAAATGTATGCATATTGTTGTAAATATTGCTATTATAATCGCAGCTTACTTCTTAGGTGCTATTCCAACTTCGGTATGGATAAGCAGATCAATTTACAAGATAGATATCCGAGATTATGGAAGCGGTAATGCAGGAGCTACAAATACCTTCAGAGTTTTAGGAGTAAAAGCCGGTATTATTGTTTTTATTGTTGATATACTTAAAGGCTTTATAGCAGTAAACCTTATACATTTTACTAAATATTACATTCCTCATAGTGGAGATTATATTAATATTCAACTTCTTTTAGGAATTGCTGCTATGATTGGTCATATTTTCCCAATTTACGTTGGATTTCGTGGTGGTAAAGGCGTTGCTACATTATTTGGAGTAATTTGTGCCATAAGTTTTTACCCTACTTTAATTATGGCTGGTGTATTTTTTACAACATTAATAATTACAAGATATGTTTCTTTAGCATCAATGATTTCTGGATTATCATTTCCTGTATTAATTATTGTAATTTTTAAAGAAACAACACCAACCTTAGTAATCTTTTCTTTAATAATGGCGGTGCTAATGTTATTTACACATCAAAAAAATATTGAGCGATTACTACGTAAAGAAGAAAAAAAGGCAAACCTTCCTAAACTTAAGAAGAAAAATAGGGAGCAAAAAGTTAGCTAAAATCTACTTAGAAATAATATGCACATCCCTTTGAGGGAAAGGAATCTGAATTTTATTCTCACGAAACTTTTTATCAATCTCAAAACGTAGATCACTCTTTATATTTTCAACATAGAAAGAATCATCTGTCCAGAAAAATAGTTGAAAATCTAATGAAGACTCTCCAAAATTGTTAAACCGAACAAAAGGATCTGGTTTTTTGGATATTTTCTTATGATTTATGGCACAATCATGCAATACTTTTTCTACAAGTCTTACATCTGAACCATAAGCAACTCCAACATTTACCGAGAAACGTGTTAATTTCTCAATATGACTCCAGTTGATAACTTTTCCTACGATAAATTTAGAATTTGGAATTATAAGAATAATATTATCTCTTGTTTCTATTTTTGTTGTTCGAAAACCAATTTCTTTAACTTTTCCAATTTCATCTTCCAGCTCAACGACATCATTTATTTTCAGGTTTCTTTCAAAAAGGAGGATTAATCCAGAAACTATATCTTTAAATATTTCCTGCATTCCTAATCCTAATCCAACCAGTAATGCCGCTGAACCGGCTAAAATAAATGTCACTTTAAGACCAATTGCCTGTAATACTAAAATTATAGCTGTAATCCACAGAAAATACTTTATTAGCCGATAAATTGTATGGCTTTTTCCAATATCAATATTTGGTTTAGGGTATATTTTCTTTTTAAAAACACGATGTAAAGTCCAGATAATAACCTCAGTTATAACAAGAATAAAAGCAGCCATTAAAATGTTATAAACTGTAATATGCAGATTATTAGTTTCAATTAAAGTAAAATTCAATATCTCCTTAATATTCATAATTTACTTACATTTTGTCGTTCGTTAATTCTTTTTCAAGAATTTGCCTTAGTCGGTTTGGACCAATATTAGTTTCTATATTATCCTGTTTGGCAAATGAAATAGCTCCGGTTTCTTCAGAAACAAGAACAACAATAGCATCTGTTTTTTCTGAAATACCTAGCGCAGCTCTGTGCCGCATTCCATATTGTGGGGGAAGATCAATTCTTTCAGTAATAGGTAATACGCAACGTGCGGCAGCTATTTTATCCTTTTTAATAATTACAGCTCCATCATGTAAAGGGCTGTTCTTAAAAAATATACTTTCCAGAAGCCGGCTTGAAGTATCAGCGTTTAAAGTATCTCCTGTTCTTATGAAACTTAATAAATCTGATCTTTTAGATATGGCAATAAGTGCTCCTGTTTTAAAAGCAGACATGTTAGAACAGGCATTAACTATTGAATCAATATTAACAGTTTCTTCATTTTGTTCGCCAAACGAAAAAATCTTCTCAAACGAAAACCGTTTGTTTGTAATATATCGTGTACTAATAATTAATAAAAATCGTCTTATTTCCTGTTGAAACACTATAATAAGTGCAATTACCCCAACGCCAATAACCTGTCCCAAAATACTGCTTAGCAAATCCATATTCAGAGCTTTTACTAACAGCCAAAGAAGGTATAGTGTAAAAATGCCGATAAAAATATTTATTGCTGTAGTTCCTCGAATTAAGTTATATATCTGATATAAAAGAAATGCTACTAAAAGTATATCAAGTATATCAAGAAAACGAACAGTAATAAATGCAGTTATCATAACAAAAAAAATTAAAGACCTTGCTTTAACAAATGTAATAAAATTTATATCAATCGTGCCAATTATCTACTTTTGCACTTAATAACTTACTTGTAAGTTTAATAGTTTGTTTTGCTTCTTTTACATCATGAACCCTTAAAATATTTGCTCCATTTAACACAGCAATTGTATTTAACACCGATGTTCCGTTTAATGCTTCTTCAGCAGATAAATCAAGAGCTTTATATATCATTGACTTTCGAGAAACTCCGATTAATATTGGAAGTTCAAATATTCGAAAATCAGACAAATGATTTAATAACTGATAGTTATGCTCAATGGTTTTACCAAATCCAAATCCGGGATCAATAATTACATCCTTTACTCCAAGCAATTTAAGTTTATTAATTATCTCCTCGAAGTAACTTATTACAGATTCAACAACATTCTCATATTGAGGATTATTCTGCATATTTTGCGGAGAACCGTTCATATGCATCATTACATAAGGAATATTTAGATCTGCAATAAGCTCAAACATTTTGGGATCAAGTTCGCCAGCAGAAATATCATTAATAATGTCAACATTAAAGTTATTCACAACTTCTTTAGCAACTTCCGATCTGAATGTATCAACAGAAATTATTAAATCAGGAAATGTATTACGAATATTATCCAAAATAGAAGTTAATCTTTCTATTTCTTCTTTCGCAGAAATATCCAATGCTCCAGGCCTTGACGAATAAGCGCCAATATCAATTATATCAGCACCTTCATTATTCATTTTTGTAACTTGAGCCAGAATTTCTTCACTTGAAGAATACTTACCACCATCATAAAAAGAATCCTGAGTAATATTCAATATTCCCATTATTTTTGGTTCGCTCAAATCAATTAAATCTCCTTTACAATTGATATTTAATTTTCTTGAAAAAAATGTATCTTTAGGCTCCATTTAAAGTAGTATTAATTGCTATACAAATGTAATAAAATTGAAGATAGAACGATTTACAAAGTTTAATCAGATTTAAAAAGTGTTGCTAATTTAAAAACAGATATTTTTTTATGAAATTTATTGTTATTGAAGGATTAGATGGATCAGGAAAGTCGACGCAGCTTAAAATGTTAAGAAAATATCTTGAAGATCATAAAATAAATTATGAATATCTGCATTTTCCAAGAACCGATTCAAGAATTTTCGGTGATTTAGTTTCTCGTTTCTTGCGTGGTGAATTAGGTGATATTAACACAGTTAATCCATATTTGATTTCTCTGATTTATGCTGGTGACAGAAATGATGCGAAAGATCAAATTATTCAGTGGCTAAAAGAGGACAAACTTGTTATAGTTGACAGATATGTTTACTCAAATATTGCGTTTCAATGTGCCAAATTAGAGGATTTTACAGAAAAGGAAAAACTTAGCGAATGGATAAAGGATCTTGAGTACAATTACTTTAAAATTCCTGAGCCAGAATTAAATATCTTCTTAAATGTACCTTTTGAATTTACACGTAAGAATCTTACTAACCAGAGACACGGCGATGACAGAGGTTATTTAAACGGAAAAGAAGACATTCATGAAAAAGATATTGGTTTTCAGGAAAAAGTAAGAAATATTTATTTGCATGAGGTTAAAAAAGATTCTCATTTAAAAATTATTGATTGCGCAGATAGTAAAGGTGAAATGTCTGATCCTAAAAACATTTTCTCCAAAATTATTCAGTTATTAAAATCTGAAAATATTATATAAAATACATTAACAATGAAAATTTTAAATAACATTAGTCAATTTATAGTAGGAATTGTTTTCATTTTTTCAGGATTTGTAAAAGCTATTGATCCTTTAGGATCTACTTACAAGTTTATTGATTATTTTGAAGCTTTTGGAATGGATTTTTTTAATTCCATTGCTTTTCCTTTAGCAATAATTTTAAGTACTCTCGAATTTATTATTGGATTTTCAATTCTCTTCTCAGTAAAGAAAAAATATACAACATGGTTGCTCATGTTATTTATGGTTTTTTTCACAATATTAACTTTGATTCTGGCAATATATAATCCTGTAACAGATTGCGGTTGTTTTGGCGATGCTATAATTATGACTAATTGGCAAACTTTCGGGAAAAATATATTTTTAATGATTTTCACTATTATTCTATTTATCAATAGAAACAAATTTGAGGTTAAATGGAATAATGTGAAACAGTGGTCTTATTTATTTGTTGCATTCTTACTAATATTTACTATATCTGTTTATTATTATAATAATTTACCCTTAATTGATTTCAGACCATATAAGGTTGGAACTTACATTCCTGAAAAAATGATTGTTCCTGAAAATGCACGAAAAACAGAATACAAGACCATTCTAAAGTATCAGAAAAATGATATACTAAAGGAATTCACACTTGAAAATCTTCCTGACTCAACATGGGAATGGGTATCAACAGAAAACATTTTGATCTCAAAAGGAGATGATCCTAAAATACATGACTTTACCATTTCTACTTTATTTGGCAATGACATAACAGAAATTGTTTTAAACGATGATAAGTTTACATTTCTAATGATTGCCTATGATTTAAATAAATCCAATATTAAAAATATTGATAAAATTAATGAGCTCTCATCTTTTGCTGTAGAGTCAGGTAAAAGTAATTTTATATGTCTAACATCATCCTTAAAATCTGAGATAAATGATTTTAAAGAAAAAACAAATGCATCGTATTCGTTTTTTAACACCGATGAAATAACGCTTAAAACTATTATCAGATCTAATCCTGGGATTGTTCTTTTAAAAAATGGAACCATTCTGGCGAAATGGCATCACAGAGATATTCCATCGAAAGAAGATATTTTAAATGATTTTATTGAAAACCCATTATATCAAAAAGCAGTTACTGATAAAGAAGAAATATTAGCTTTATCTGAGAATTAAAATATTTTTTGTGGCAAATTTCTTATTCAAACGTTTCTTATATGCACTCCTTACATTATGGGGCGTAGTTACCGTTATATTTTTTCTTTTTAATATTTTACCTGGCGATCCTGCAAAAATGATGTTAGGACAACGCTCCGATATTTCAACTATTGAATCAATCAGAAAAGAACTCGGACTTGATAAATCAAAGGGAGCACAATACCTTAAATATTTAAACGACCTTTCTCCTTTATCAATACACAACGAAAGAAATTCAGAAAGCTACATTTATCTCGATAACGAAAAATATCAGTATATTAAACTTTTTAATATTACAGGAAAACGTACTCTGGTTCTAAAGTCTCCTTATTTACGAAGATCTTATCAAAGTAAAAAACAAGTATCACAAATAATAAAAGAAACACTTCCAAACACATTTATTTTGGCTTTTGTATCTATTATTTTTGCAACATTTGCGGGTATATTCTTTGGAGTATTAGGCGCTATTAAAAAGGACAGTCTTTTTGATCGCTTATCGATTTTATTTTCAGCTTTTGGTATGTCGCTTCCCTCCTTTTTTGCAGCTATTCTCATTGGCTGGATTTTCGCTTTTGTATTAGGCGACCTTACAGGATTAAATTTAACGGGAAATATATACGAGATTGATGATTTTGGTGAAGGAATTCATTTACAGCTAAAAAATCTGATTCTTCCGGCTTTTACTCTTGGAATAAGACCTCTGTCAATAGTTATTCAGCTGTCAAGAAACTCGATGTTAGATGTTTTATCGCAGGACTATATTAGAACAGCTAAAGCAAAGGGCCTTTCATTTGGTCGAATAATATGGAAACACGCTTTAAAGAACTCTTTAAATCCGGTTATTACAGCAATTTCAGGTTGGTTTGCATCATTAATGGCAGGAGTGGTATTTGTAGAATATATTTTTGGATGGAAAGGATTAGGATTCATAATTGTTGATTCTTTGAATAACTACGATCTCCCAGTTGTTGTTGGTTGTGTATTAACTATTTCTGTTATGTTTATTATTATTAATACATTAACTGATTTAATTTACGGAATTCTTGATCCAAGAATCAAAATGGAATAATATTTTAACTTCATATTTTTACTAATATTAAATTTTATAAGCTCATAATTTCTTATTTTTGATAATACATTCAGAATCGAATAAAAACAAACTGAAATTATGAGAAAACAGATCGTTGCCGGAAACTGGAAAATGAATATGACTTTTCCGGAGGGAATCAATCTTATTCAGGAAATTATTAATAATTCTACTTCGTTAAAGGAAGCTCAGTTAATTATTTCTCCACCGTATTTATTATTAAATGAGGCTGTTTCATTAACGGAAGAAACAAATATTGGTATTGCAGCGCAAAACTGCTCGGACCACGAAAAAGGAGCGTTTACCGGAGAAATTTCTGCAAAAATGCTAAGTTCATTGGAAATGAAATATGTTATTCTTGGTCATTCAGAACGAAGAGCTTATTTTGGGGAAACAGATCAACTTATAAATCAAAAAATTAAGCAATGTTTAACAAATGGTTTACAGCCAATAGTTTGTTGCGGAGAAATTATGGAAGAGAGAGAAAATAAAGAACATTTTAACGTTGTTGCCAAGCAAATAAAAGGAATGTTTGAAAGAATTACAGCAGAAGAATTTGATTCAATTATTATTGCTTATGAACCAGTTTGGGCAATAGGAACAGGGAAAACGGCTTCTCCTGATCAGGCACAAGAAATGCATCATTTTATTAGAGAAACAATACGGAATTCATACGGATCCGAAATTGCCAATAATCTTTCAATTCTTTATGGAGGAAGCTGTAAACCTTCTAATGCAAAAGAGTTATTTTCTAATGCAGATGTTGATGGTGGATTAATTGGTGGTGCTTCGCTAAATGCCAAAGATTTTATTGCAATTGCTTACTCGTTTTAAATAAAAATATTAATGGATTATATTGAATTACACTGTAAAATTACATCTGACAATCTTCAGGAAATTTCTGAAATATTAATTGCTGAATTAAATGACATAGCTTATGAAAGCTACGATGAAACAGAAGATGGAATTAGTGCATATATTCTCGAAAAGTTTTTTGATCTGGATAAGGTAAAGAATCTGCAAGTAAATGAAATTCAGGGAGTAAAAATAGATTACACGTACGAGATAATTAAGACCCAAAATTGGAATGCAGTTTGGGAAAAGAACTTTGAACCAATTATAGTTGATGATCAATGTCTTATTCGAGCTCCTTTTCATAAAGACACTCCCAAAGCCAAATATGAAATTATTATTGAGCCGAAAATGTCTTTTGGTACAGGACGTCATGAAACTACTTTTCTTATGTTGAAAACAATGCTTGAGATTGATTTTGAAGGTAAAAATGTACTTGACATGGGTTGCGGGACAGGCGTATTAGCAATTCTTGCTTCTTTTAAAAATGCCACTAAAATTACTGCTATTGATATAGATGAACGGGCATTCAATAACACAGTTGAGAATATCAGCACAAATAATTGTAAAAATATTGAGGTTTTTCAGGGTGATGCTTCTCTTCTTAAGAATCAGGAATTCGATATAATTATTGCAAACATTAATAGAAATATTCTGATTGATGATATTAAGCACTATGCCTCCGTTTTAAAATCTAAAGGCATTTTGCTTTTAAGCGGAATTTATGATAAAGATATCCCAATGATAAAAGATGAAGCTTCTGAAAACAATCTTGAATACATTAGCTTTATAGAGAAGCACAGTTGGGTGGCAACAAGATTTCAAAAAAAGTAAATCGATAAATTATACAAAATGAAAAAAGCTCTGTTTATTAGTCTTATTTTAACAATATTTTGTTTAAATATTCGATCCTCTTTTTCACAGGATTTAAAGGAATTTGGAAAAGATTCTACTTTGTTTATTGAAGAATTTGAAGAATTTGTAAATCGAAACTTATCTGAAATACAAGAAGATAGTTTGGAAATATTTATTGAAAAGTGGAATGTAAATTATTTTACCGAAGATATAAAAGAAAGATTTGTTGATATATGCAACATGTTACTTAAAAATAAAGCGAGCAGAAAACCTCATTTTACGAAATATTTCGACATTGTAATGGCTTTTCATAGAAATAATGAAGCTATGGAACATTACGATAATTGGGAAAAAGGAATACCATTTATTTTTGAATCGGAGAAATATCCCTTACGGGTTATTACAAAATATTTTGATAACACAAAATCTTTAATAGAAGAAAACTTAATATATAGTACATATTCAACAAACTGGTATGTAAGTTCCGACGATTATAAATTTGTTGTGGATGAAAAACTAAGAATAGTATTTAATAAAACAGATTTAACATGTAAAATCAAAAACGATTCTATTGATATTTTTGAAACTTCAGGTGAATTTCTTCCAATTGCAAATAAATGGATTGGCAAGAATGGATATGTAACATGGGAAAGAGCCGGTTACAATTCTGAAGAGGTAAAAGCCAAATTAAAAAACTACAAAATTGATTTCTCTAAATCAGGATATAAAGCAGATTCTGTAGACTTCATAAATAAGCTCTATTTTGACGAACCTTTATCAGGAAGATTAACAGATCAGGTTGTACATATCATGTCTCCTGAAAGGGCTATTTATCCTGAATTTATATCATATCAAAAAAGATTTCAGATCAAGAACATATATCCTGATATTGATTATGATGGAGGTTTATCCATGAAAGGTTCTAATCTACTTGGATCAGGAGATCGTGATAATGATGCATATCTATATTTTAGAAAAAATGATACTACAATAATAAAATCAGTTGCAGGCACTTACATGTTTAAAAACGGAAAGATTGTTTCCAATAATGCACAAATAACTATTCACCTGCAAAGCGATTCAATTTTTCATCCCGGAATATCTCTAAATTATACTCCTGAAATAAAAGAAATATCACTAACTCCCTCTGAAAGAATTGTTTCTAAGAGTCCGTATTTCGATTCATATCATAACATTACAATGAATTTTGATCGTTTATTATGGAAAACAGACGATAATAAAATATACTTTACAAAACGTCGTGGTGCGGCAATTGGAAATGCCACATACACATCATCAAATTTTTATAATCTAATCGAATTTGAAAGAATTATGATGCGTGATGATTTTCATCCGTTACTTGTAATTAGAAATTTTTCTAAAAAAATTGGTTCTGAAACATTTTCTGGTGAAGAATTAGCTCGTTTCCTTAGATACGATGACTATCAAATAAAACAAATGCTTATGTTCTTAAGTATTGACGGATTTATTTTTTATGATACAGATGAAGATAAGGCTAAAATAAAAAAGAAACTATATGACTTTATAGAAGCCAGATTTGGAAATATTGATTACGATGTAATAAAATTCAATTCTGTTACAGAAGACATTGTTCATAATGGAATTCTGGATCTAAAAACCAAAGACCTTGAAATTTATGGTGTACCTCAAATCTTCCTTTCCGATTCTCAAGATGTAGCAATCTATCCTAAAAATCAAAAGATTGTTATGAAAAAAAATAGGGATTTTAAATTTGGAGGAGTAGTTGAAGCAGGATTATTTACATTTTTTGGACAAGAATTTGATTTTAGTTACGACACATTTAAAATTAACCTTAATAATATTGATTCATTAAGAATCAAAGTGCAAACTGAAGAACGCGATATGTACAATAATCCAGTATTAGCACATATTAAAAATACTGTTGAGATAATTACAGGAGAATTACTTATTGACAATCCGAATAATAAATCAGGACTACTAAAGTATCCTCAATATCCGATTTTTAAAAGTAATGAAAACTCATTTGTATACTATGATGCTTCTACAATTTTTAATGGAGTGTACAAACGTGACAGCTTCTATTTTGAATTAGATCCGTTCACAATTGATAGTCTTGATAACTTTAAACCAGAAGGATTAAGATTTGATGGTAATTTTAGTTCAACAAATATATTTCCACCCTTCGATGATGCAATATATATGCGACCTGACTTCTCTCTCGGTTTTAGAAGAAGTACTCCCGAAGAAGGATTTCC
The DNA here is from genome assembly GCA_030668615.1 of Bacteroidales bacterium. GTDB lineage: Bacteria > Bacteroidota > Bacteroidia > Bacteroidales > UBA12077 > UBA12077. The sequence goes on from DAOUTQ010000003.1 coordinate 40,853, forward strand.
CCTTTACTCAGGAAAAGGAACCTATTATGATATTATTGATTTAAGTAACCGTGGATTAAAAGGGTCTGGAACACTTGAATATCTTACAACATCAACAAAAACAGACAGTATTATTTTCTTTCCAGATTCTACAAAGATTCTTGCTGAAGATTTTACTATTGCTCAAAAATCAAGTGGAATTGAATTTCCAAATGTAGCTTCAACTGATGTATATATTACATGGTATCCATACGAGAATATTATGAAAGCCGAACCTACAAAAGGGCCGTTTAATATGTACGGTAACAATTCATTATTTTCAGGCTCGCTAATAATAAAACCAACAGGATTAGGTGGTGGAGGAATAATGAATCTGGAAAAGGCTGTGTTGCGATCAAAATTATTTAGTTTTGAAGCAAATTCTTTTAGTTCAGACACAACTAGCTTTAGTCTTAAGTCGTTAAATAAATCTGATTTCAACTTTATAACTGAAAATCTTAAAGGTAAAATCGATTTTAATTCTCAAAGGGGAAACTTTAATTCAAATGAATCCTTTACTATTGCACAGTTCCCAAAAAATCTTTATGTGAGTTATCTCGATAAATTCGACTGGATTATTGCGAAAGATGAATTAGAAATTGAGTCAAGCCCTCAAATTGATACTACGGCTTCGCCTGAAGTTAAAAAGCTGGCCGAATTAAAAGATGATGATCTTCCTGGCGCGTTGTATATGTCAATTCACAGAAGTCAGGACTCACTTCGGTTTACTTCAACCAAAGCAGTTTATCGTTTAATCGACAGCACTATTTTGGCAACAGAAGTTGAGTATATTAAAGTAGCAGACGCACTTATTTTCCCGGATGAAAATGATGTAACTATTGGTCATATGGCAAATATAAGCACCTTAAGGAATGCTGAAATTATTGCTAATGCTGAAAATAAATTTCACAGAATATATAACGCAAAAGTGAATATTAAAGGAAGATATAAATACTTAGCAACAGGTGATTATGATTACGAAGACGAAAATGGCGATATTCAGAATATTCATTTTACAGATATTTTTACCGATACAACAAATCACACTGTTGCTAAAGGTAGAATAAGCTTAGAAGATAATTTCACTCTAAGTCCTGTTTTCAAATATCAGGGCGAAGCAATTTTATATGCAAGCAGAAAGCATCTGACTTTCAAAGGAGGTGTGAAACTAGAACATAATTGTCCAGAAATCGAACAACAATATGCATATTTTGAAAGTGAAATAAATCCCGACAGCATTTATATACCTGTAACAAACAAACTAAAAAACCTTAATGGGCGTGGTTTATTTGCTGCTTCTTTTATTACTAAAGATTCATCGCATATTTATTCCAGATTTATTGACAGGCGAAGAGATCCTAATGATGTTGCCTTAATTAATGCTACAGGTTTTTTATATTTTAATAAAAACTCAAATAAATATATTGTAGCCGAAAAATCAAAACTTAACGATCCTGATACTACAGGAAGTCTCGTAAATCTTCATAAAGATTTTTGCATACAACATGCAGAAGGAAAAGTTGATCTTGGAATTGAACTTGGACAAGTAAAATTAAATCAGGCAGGATCTGTAAATCACTTACTTGATATAAATGAAATAAAAACAGAAATAGTCTTAGCACTTGATTTTTTCTTCTCTGAAGATGCTCTGGATACTTTGGTAAGTGAAATACAAGCTGCACGCCTATTACAACCTATGAGCAATACTTCACGGTTTTTCGAAAAGAACATGAACGAACTTGTTGGAAATAAAGATTACAATGAGTTTAATAATCAAATAATGTTGTATGCCAATGAAGCTAAATTACCAGAATCTACAGAACATACTTTCCTTCTTGGTAATGTAAAACTGAAGTGGCATACAGAAACAGGCTCTTACTTAAATTATGGGAAAATTGGTATTGCAACAATTAATAATAAACCTGTAAACAAGTATGTAGAAGGCTACTTTCAGTTACTTAAAAGACGAAGTGGTGATCTAATGAAATTCTATTTTGAACTGCCAAACAACGAATATTATTATTTTACATACTCGCGTGGAGTTATGCAAACTCTTTCTAATAATCAGGATTTTGTTGATGCAATACAAAACCTAAAGAAAAAAGCAAGGAAACTAAAAACACCAAAAGGAGAAACACCTTACAGATACATTATTGCTACTGAACAAAACAAAGCTCAGTTTATACGAAACATGAAATTATTTGAAGAAGCTCAAATTGCGAAAGAAGAAGAACTAAAAAAACAGGAACAAAAAGAAGTTCCAATTGAGGAAATACAAGAACAAAAAATTCCTGAGAACGAAAATAAACAAAATAGTGAGGAAGAAGGTAATAATGAAGAAGGAAATAATTAAGAAAGAATTTAACCTTTATATTAATAAAAGAACTTTGGGATTTAAGATATAAATCGGAACAATATATTCATAGAATTGAACCCGACATTTTCTTAAATGAATATCTTAGAAATATTTCTCCGGAGTAAATACTATTAATGAAGATAGTAAAGGTCATGTACATCAGGGTATTGTAAAAGTAATAAGGTTAATCGCACTAAAAACTTAACTTCGGTTTATCTCAAATACTTCTAAATCTTTAATCTCTTTTCCTTTTATATTAAAACGAACAGCTGTTTTAACTTTATGTAATCCTGACTTACCTGCTGCACCCGGATTTATGTGCAGCAACTCATTCTTGTTATCATAAATTACTTTTAAAATATGCGAGTGCCCCGATATAAAAAGATTTGGTTTCATTTTTTCAATAAGCCCTTTCATATCTCTTTCATATTTCCCGGGATAACCCCCAATATGTGTCATTAATACCTTTACTTGCTCACATTCAAAAGATTGAATTTTAGGATAAACTGTTCTTACATCCTGACCATCGATATTTCCATAAACAGCTTTAAGAAGTTTTAAGTCCGATATCTTATCTGCTGTTTCAATATTCCCTATATCTCCTGCATGCCATATTTCATCGCAATCTTTGAAAAAATCCAAAATCTTTTCATCAATAAAAGTATGTGTATCCGACAATAAACCAATTCTTTTCATTTAAAAATTCCCTATCAATGATTATATTTGTTTACGACTAAAATACAAAGATAAATGCATTTATTCTACACTCCCGATATTTCAGAAGAAACTTATACTTTAAATGAAATTGAATCGAAACATTGCATAAAAGTTCTACGATTAAATACAAATGACCAGATTGAATTAATTGATGGTAAAGGCTCGTTTTATGAGGCAAAAATAATTGATCCTAACCCAAGAAAATGTAAAATTAAAATTACAAAAACCACTCGTGAATTTGGTAAAAGAAATCACTATTTGCATATAGCAATTGCTCCTACTAAAAACATGGATCGTTTTGAATGGTTTCTCGAAAAAGCAACAGAAATTGGAATTGATGAAATAACTCCTCTCCTATGCGATCATTCCGAAAGAAAGGTTATTAAGAACGAAAGACTTGAAAAAATAATTGTATCAGCTGTTAAGCAATCTATAAAAGCATATAAGCCTAAATTAAACCCACTAACAAAGTATAGCGATTTTATTAAACAAAATTTTGATGGA
>DAOUTQ010000121.1 GCA_030668615.1 Bacteroidales bacterium
AAAGTAAATCTTAATATTATAAAAATGGAAATTTGAGGGACTGCAGAGGCCTGGATTGCATTAGCAACTTTAACTTTTTTAGAAATTGTACTTGGAGTTGATAATATCATTTTTATTTCGATAGTTACAAACAAATTACCTGAGCACAAACAAGCAGGTGTAAGAACAATAGGACTTGCTGCAGCGCTTTTATTTAGAATTGCCCTTTTAATTTGTATAACCTGGATAATTGGTTTTACAAAACCTCTATTTACTATTTTTACACATGAATTTAGTGGCAGAGATATTATATTAGGCTTAGGTGGTATCTTTCTGCTTGCTAAAAGCACATCGGAGATACATCATAAAATTGAAGGTGAAAATGACATTCACACATCCAAAAAGAAAATTGGAGTTTTCGCCACTATTATTCAGATTGTTATGCTTGATATGATTTTTTCATTTGATTCAATTTTAACAGCTATTGGAATGACAGAACACTTGTTAATTATGATTTTTGCTGTAATCATTGCTATTGTAATTATGATGATCGCAGCCGGAGCAATTAGCAAATTTATTAACAACCACCCTACCCTTCAAATGCTTGCTTTATCATTTCTTATACTTATAGGATTTATGCTAATATTAGAATCAATTGAATTACATGTTCCAAAAGGATATATATACTTTGCTGTATTCTTTTCATTATTTGTCGAGGTTCTAAATATGAAACTTAAGAAAAAGATCCCTGCTTCAAATTCAAACTTAAATAATACTTAATTCTTTTTAAACATCTTTTTATAAATATTGTTATTAGATTAACATATTAATATTAAATGCATGAGGTCAATTGGAATATTTTACGGATCAAGTACCGGAGTTACAAAAAGAATTGCCGAAAAAATTAAAGAAAGTCTTGAACCGGGGTTAGTAGATATTTACGATGTAAAATATGTTAAGACGGAAGATGTCGAAAAATATGAAAATATAATTTTGGGATCATCAACTTGGGGTAAAGGAATATTACAATCTGATTTTGAACGTTTTTTATATGACATCTTAAAATTTGCTGATTTAAAAGGGAAGAAAATTGCCATTTTTGGTACTGGAGATTCTGTTACATATCCAACTTCATTTGCTGATGCTATAGGAATAATCTTTGAAGCTCTTGAGGGAAAGGAAGTTACTTTTGTAGGTGAATTTTCTACTAAAGGTTATAATTTTGATGCTTCATTATCCATTTTTGGAGAAAAATTTGTTGGTCTTCCTTTGGATGATGATTCAGACGATCAACAAAACAAACTAAGAATATCAATGTGGACAGATTTTCTTAAATTTGATTTGAATTAATAAATTCTTATTACCTATCTATATACCTTAAAATTTATTTTATATTTGTCAAAATTTATAAATTTTATACAAATGAATACAGCAATAATTTATGGTACAAAACATGGGAGTACTCACAAATGTGCTAATACTCTTGCAAATGAGTTAGGCGCAAACACCAAATTATATAATCTTGAAACAGAAGCTGAAGTAAACCTTTCTGAATACGATACTATTATTATTGGAGGTTCAATACATGCTGGTGCCATAAATAAAAATGTTAAAAAATTTATAGATAAAAATATTGGGATCCTTACAGAAAAAAAAGTTGGGCTTTATCTTTGTTGTATGTACGAAGGCGACAAGGCTTTAGAACAATTCCAGAATGCATTTCCTGAAGGTTTAAGAAACAGAGCAACTGCACATGGGTTATTTGGTGGTGAATTTGATTTTGGAAAGATGAACTTTCTGGAAAAAGCAATTGTAAAAAAAGTTGCCAATGTTGAGAAAAGTGTTTCAAATTTAAATTATACAAACATAAAGGCATTTGCTGAAAAAATTACTTATTAAGTTTTCTTTTTAAAAACTACACTTTAACAATATAATTCTACGCATCTTCTACTTATATTTTTTAACTATTCAAATATTTCTTATATTCGATCTTCAAAAATTATTAATCTATTAAATAAAAATTATGAGAAAATTACTACTAATAATGCTATTAGCTGTTTTTTCAATTCAGTTAAAAGCAGAAAGCCCAGTAAAAAAATTTGGTAAATTTGATAAAGATGAACTTAATCGTTCTGTCTATGAAAAGGACTCAAGTGCTTCTGCAATTGTTTTATTTGATGTAGGTCGTGCATATTTTAAATATTCGGAAAACTATGGCTTTCGTTTAATGTTCGATAGACATACACGTATTAAAATACTTAAAAAGACAGGATACGATTATGCTGATTTTGAGATTCCTCTTTACAATACTGCAAGTGGAGAAGAAAAAATTCTTGGATTGAAAGCCGTTACTTATAACTCCAATAAGGGCAAATTAGAAAAATCTAAACTTAAAGGTGGCGATGTTTTTAAAGATAAGTATAACAGTAACTGGATTTTAACAAAATTTTCAATGCCAAATGTAAATGTAGGATCGATAATAGAAGTAAAATATACTATTATGTCTGATTTCAATTACAAACTGCCTGATTGGAAGTTTCAAGATTATATTCCTGTACTTTGGAGTGAATATCTCGTAGAAATTCCTGAGTACTATCATTATAATATTATAAGTAAAGGTTACCTTCCATACGAAATAAATGAAAACTCAGTTGTTACAAATTATATTCAGATCCAAAGTCAAACGAAATCTGGTCCGACTGGACATGGAGCCCCTACTCAAACAACACAAAATGCAACAACCAACATTCCTGTAATTACTAAGATTCTTAAAATGGCTGTTAAAGAAGCCCCAGCTATGAAAAAGGAAGCTTATATGTTAACTGCAAAAAATTACATGTCACAAATTCAGTTTGAATTAGCCCGCGAAAAATGGCCAGGAAAAAATGAACGTCACTATACACAATCATGGAAATCTGTAAATGAGAAGTTGCTAAAACATCAAGATTTTGGTGAAAGGCTTCGATTTGGCAAGGTTATTTCAAATGATGATACCAAAAAAATTATTGAAGGTTGTGAAAGCGATGAAGAAAAAATTGCAGCAATTTATAATTATGTAAGAACTAACTTTAAGTGGGACGAAACGTATGGAGTTTTTACCAAAACCCCTTTAAGAGAAGTACTTAAAAATAAGGCAGGAAATGTAGCAGATATAAACTTGTTATTAGTTTTATTACTTCAAAATGCTGAATTAGATGCGCATCCTGCTGTTTTAAGCACCAGAAAACATGGTTTATTAAACTTAGTTTACCCTTCTGTTGATCAAATGAATTATGTAGTTGCTTATGCAAAATTTAATGGTAAAGAAATACTTTTAGATGCAACTGAACCTAATTGTCCAATTAATATGTTACCTCCTAGATGTTTAAATGATAAGGTTAGAATTATTAGTGAAACAAACTCAAAATGGATTGAGGTAAACAATAATAACATCTCAAGAAAAAAGGTCAACATCAATATTAATATTAACGAAGAGGGATCAAAAGGCTCAATTAATATTAGCAGAGAAGGTTATTCAGCATATACATTTAGAAATAATTTATTATCTAAAAATAGTCATGAAGAGTATATTACAGAATTTGAAAATGATAATTCAGGAGTAAAAGTAAATGACTTTAATTTTGAGAATATCGATAATATTTCAGAAAATGTAATCAATAAATATAGTGATGTCAATATTGAGTCAATTGAAATTCTTGGAGACATGATATATTTTAGCCCAATGATAATTGATAAAACTACAAGCAATCCATTTGTATTGGAAAAAAGAGATTTTCCTGTAGACTTCAACTATCCTATGGAATATGTTTACACGTATACATATACAATACCAGAAAATTTCAAGATTGATGAAATCCCTGAAAGTCAAAAATTTAACTTGCCAAATAATACAGCTGAATATGAATACAGTTCTAGTATAAATGGGAATGTTATTAATATTGAAATAAAATATAAAATTAACAAAAGAGCTTTTTTACCAAACGAATATGCTGAGCTTAAAGAGTTCTTTAATAAAATAATCGATAAAGAAAATAAACAAATAGTTTTAAAGAAATCTTAATTTAATATTAAAAAATGGCCGTTTAAACGGCCATTTTTTATATAATAATTGATTTAACATGAAATAATCAAATGAAGAAGTTTTTATTTGTCAGCTTATTTGTTCTTGTTATATGCAGATTATCTGCAAGTAATGATATAGAAACTAAGGCTAATGCTATAATTGAAAAATACACCACAGACTTTTACATTGAATCACCAAAAAATGCAAAACTAAAAGTAAATATTAGAATAAAAGTCTTAAATGAAAATGGTGATATTTTCTCAGAATTTTATGAATATTATGATCAATTTAAAAGAGTACTTTTTTTTGATGGAAAAATTTATGATTCAGATAATAAAAAAATTAGACGTATTTATCTTTCTGATTTAAATGATAATAGTCTAATAAACAATTACTCTATATATGATGATAATAGAATAAAGACATATACTCCTAACATAAAAAAATATCCGTATACCGTTGAATACACCTATGTTATTACTTATAGTGGGATTGTTAATTATCCAACATGGCAACCACAATCTGATTTTTATTTAGCAGTTGACAACTCCATTTTAAATGTACACATTCCAAATTCAATGAATATTAGGTACAAAAATTATAACATTAAAGATCCAATTATTCAATCAGAAAAAAATACAAAAATCTATACATGGGAATGTAACAATCTAAATGCAATTGAGTCAGAAGATCATCATATTGCATTTTTCAATTTTAATCCTACAGTCTTTTTAGCACCAACTGAATTTAAAATTGGAAACTATTCTGGTAATATGGAATCGTGGGAATCATTAGGTAATTGGGCAAATGAATTATTGATTAATCAAGATAATCTGCCATTAGAAGCAATCACTGAAATTAAAAAATTAACTTCATTAGATTCAAGCAAAATTGACATTACAAAAAGAATCTATAGGTACATACAAAACAATACTAGATATGTTAGCATTCAATTAGGAATAGGTGGTTGGCAACCTTTTAGTGCAGAAAGTGTGCATAAGTTGGGCTATGGAGATTGTAAAGCTTTAACAAATTACACTAAATCTCTTCTAAAAGTATGTGGTATTGAGTCGTACTATACATTAATAAAAGCTGGTCGTAATGTATCAGACGTTGACACGAGTTTTCCAAGCAATCAATTTAATCATGCTATTTTATGTGTTCCATTTGAAAAAGATACAGTTTGGTTAGAGTGCACAAGTCAAACATCTCCCTTTGGATTTCAAGGTACTTTTACGGATAATCGAAATGCTCTTATTGTAAAAGAAAATGAAAGTAAAATTGTAAGGACACATAAGTATACTTCTGATATTAATAGGCAATTAAGAATTGCTAATATACGATTGAATGATAATGGTGATGCTGATGCAAATATTGAAACACATTATTCTGGAATTCTATATAAAAATGTATCTTATATGATAGGATTAGGGGCAAAAAAGCAAGAAGAATTGCTTTATAAAAAAATTGATGTCAATAATATTCACTTGAATAGTTTTGATCTAAGCGTAAATAAAACAGCGATACCAACAGCCAAAGAGATTCTAAAATTTGATATTTCTAATTATGCAACTCAAAGTAGTTCAAGAATGTTTATTCCATTAAACATGATGAACGTAAATACATATATTCCCAAAAAACAAGAAAAAAGGATATCTCCAATTAAAATAAATATTGGATACCATGATGTAGACTCCATACATTACACTTATCCTGACAACTATACAATTGAGTATATTCCTGAGGAAATTACATTGAAAAATAATTTTGGAGAATACATCGTTAGAATAGAGTCTGGTTTAAATAGCATTTTATATATTCGAGAGTTAAAAATTCATGAAGGTATTTATCCTTCCAATGAATATAATGAATTTTATACTTTCTTATCAAATATCTCAAAATCAGATAAAATGAAATGCATTCTCAAAAAATAATATAAAAGTTCAAGTAAGAATTAAAGCCCATTTATTATGATAAATTAATCCAATATTATATATTGCGAATCTAATATTTAAACCTATAAATAATTATAATACTATGAAACAAAGAATTTCATCACTTATTTTAGCAATTGTTGCAATTTCAATACTTGCAGCTTGTACAAACCAACCAAAAAACATGGAAACAGAGAATGAACTTCAGAAAAAAGTTGTTGAATTTGTTGAAGTAGAGTTAACATCTGATATTAGTCATTTATCTGACAATCAAAAAGAGATGTTAGGCTATTTATTTGAAGCAGGGAGACTTATGGAAGATATTTTCTGGAAAGAATCCTATGGAAACAAAGAGGAATTATGTAATTCAATCTCAGATCCTGTTGTTAAGGAATTCGTAAAAATTAATTTTGGTCCATGGGAAAGATTAAATAATAATCAATCTTTTATTGAAGGAATTGGTGTTAAGCCTAAAGGAGCAAACTTTTATCCAGCTGATATTACAAAAGAAGAATTTGATTCTTTTGAATCAGAAGATAAAACCAGTCAATACACTTTAATTCGTCGTAATGAAAATAGTGAATTATATACTATTCCTTTTCACAAGGCATTTAAAGAAGAAACAGACAAAGCAATTGAATTAATCAAGAAAGCTTCTGAACTTGCTGAAGATGATGGATTTAAAAAATACCTTACTCTTAGAGCTGAAGCTTTAGCAACCGATGATTATTATGAAAGTGATGTTGCATGGATGGAAATGAAAACAAATGATATTGACTTTATTGTTGGTCCAATTGAAAACTATGAAGATGCTCTTTATGGTTACAAAGCTGCACATGAATCTTTTATTTTGATTAAAGATCAGGAATGGAGCAAAAAACTTGACAAATTCGCAGCATTATTACCACAGTTCCAAAAAGATTTACCTGTAGCAGATGAATACAAAAGCGAAATGCCTGGAAGCGGATCAGATCTTGGAGCTTATGATGCTGTATTTTATGCTGGTGATTGTAATGCAGGAAGCAAAACAATTGCAATAAACCTTCCGAACGACGAGAAAGTGAGATTAGATAAAGGTAGTCGAAAACTTCAGCTTAAGAATTCAATGCAAGCTAAATTTGATAAAATATTAGTTCCTATTTCTGAACTTATGATAGTTGAAGAACAAAGAAAACATATCAAATTTGATGCTTTCTTTGAAAATACAATGTTTCACGAGGTAGCTCATGGTCTAGGAATGGGAAATACAATTGAAGGAAGTCAAACTGTACGTGAAGCGTTACAGAATTATTACACTTCAATTGAAGAAGGAAAAGCTGATATTCTTGGTTTGTATATTGTTACCAAACTATATGAAATGGGCGAGCTTAGTAGCGGAGAAGTAATGGATAACTTTGTTACTTTTATGGCTGGTATTTTCAGATCTGCCAGATTTGGAGTAGCTAGTTCACATGGAAAAGCAAACATGATGCGTTTTTATTATTTCCAGGAAAAAGGTGCTTTTAAAAGAGACGAAGCAACTGGAGAATATAAAGTTGATTTTGACAAGATGAAAGTTGCCATGGAAGAATTAACAGAAAAAATTCTTATAATTCAAGGTGATGGAAATTATGAAGAAGCAAAAGCCTGGGTTGAAGCAGATGGTATGATTAAAGAAACTCTTCAAAAAGATTTAGATAAAATTAATGCTGCTGGAATTCCGAGAGACATCAGATTTAAACAAGGAAAAGAAATGCTTGGATTAAACTAAAGTATATTAAATTTAACAAAAGGTTCAATATAGTTTATTGAACCTTTTTTTTCTCATTTTAGAATGATAAAAAGAAACTATACATATTATCTTCTTCAATTATTATTACTAATAATTTCATTCTCATTATTAGCTCAAAACGAAAACAATAATCTTTTAAAAGATACTATTGAATGGAATAATCCCAATTCCTTTCAAAATGATAGTTTATACATAAACAATCAGTTAAAATCTGATAGTTTCTACGATTCTTTGATTAATAGAGCTTCAAAAAATAAAATCACAAAAACTGCTTTAAATCTATTACTAGTCAAAAAGCCTGCTAAAGGTAAATTTATTGCCATTGAGGATATCAGAAACGAAGAATATTACAGACTTTACTCTGGGAAAAAAATAAGAAATATAGAAATTGTTAAGCTTGACGTTTTTGGTCCAGGTTTAAATGATACTACCAAAACAACTTTGCAGTCAATCCATAATTTTGGTAACAAAATACATATCAATACTAGAATATTTAAAATAAAAAGTAATTTATTTTTCAACTCAGGAGACACAATCGATCCATTGCTATTAGTCGATAACGAACGCTTACTTCGTAACCTTGATTATATAAAAGAAGCTTCTATACAAATTGCAGAAATTCCTGAAATGCCTGAATATGTAGATGTATTAATTGTAATGAGAGATGTTTTTTCTGCGGGTTTTAATCTTGACCTATTAAATCTTGAATCAGGGTTTATTGATATTTATGAAAATAATCTTGCAGGAATAGGGCATAAATTGCAGGGTAAAGTATATATTAATACAACCGAGAATCCTCCTACTGGTTACGAATTTAACTACAATATAGGAAATATTGGAGGAACTTTTATAAAATCGAATATTCAATATTTAAAAGCTTTTGAAACAGAAAAATATGGGTTTGTATTACGCAGAAATTACTTAACATATAATTCCAGATGGGCAGGTAGTATTAAAATTTATCAAACCTCTACTTTAGCAGATATACGAAAAATAGACACTACATTAAGTAACGTGAGATTGAATTACTTAACTCAGGATTTCTGGTTAAGTTATGCCTTTCTTTTAAACTCAAAAAATATAAATTTTAAAAACAGAACAAGGTTTATACTTGGTCTAAGATATCTTAACAATACTTTTTATAAAGGACCTTTTATTAGTGAGAGGTATAATTTTCAATATCATGATAATCAAATGCTTTTGGCTGGATTTGGTTTTTCAAGACAAAAATATTTTAAATCTAACTTAATATACGGATTTGGGAAAACTGAAGATATTCCAGTAGGATGCTTAATTCAATTAAATACAGGTTTTGAAAAAGATGAATTCTTCAAAAGACCATACTTTGGATTTAAGTTTTTAAGAAGCAGTTATTTCTCAAAGATTGGTTACCTTAATATAAATGCTGAGGTTGGTGGATTTTATTACGAAAATAAAATTGAGCAAGGTGTCGTAAGAGTTTATGGACAAGCTATTAGTAATCTACATTACATTAATCGATTAAAACTACGTGAATTCCTTACTTTAGATTATACAAGAGGTATTAATCGTTTCTATGATGAAAAAATATATCTTAATTCAACCAATATATGGGGTCTTTCTTCTGATGAAACATATGGTATCCAAAAAGTTTCATTCCGATCAGAGTTAGTAGCCTTTTCAAATATTTTTATTTATAATTTCAGATTTCTCTTTTTTGGATTTGGCGATATTGGGATGGTTGGCCCAGAAAATAAATTTGTATTTAGGAATACATTATATTCAGGAATTGGACTCGGTTTTAGAGTTAGAAATGAAAATTTTGTATTTAAAACTTTTCAGGTAAAACTTGCTTTTTATCCCAATTTTCCTAATGATGCTGAACAATTATACTACCTTATTTCAGGTGAAAATTCTCAGAAGTCCATCAATCTTGATCCCGTTGCTCCTACTATTGTTGGTTACGATTAATTCCAGTCTAAAATTAAGTCGTTTTTATTGAACAAAGACATTATAAGCTTGTTTACGATTTTATAAGTCAACAAATAATATTAAACTAAAAAAATATTTATGTCAGTATTAGTAGGAAAAAAAGCACCAGGATTTAAAACAGATGCAGTAATTAATGGAAATCAAATTATTGAGAACTTCTCTTTAGAACAATATCTTGATAAAAAGTACGTATTATTCTTTTTTTATCCGGCCGACTTTACTTTTGTTTGCCCAACTGAACTACTTGCTTTTCAGGAAAAACTAAAGGATTTTGAAGAAAGAAATGTTGCTGTTATTGGGTGTTCTGTTGATTCAGCATTTTCTCATTGGAAATGGTTACAAACAGAATTAAAAGAAGGTGGAATAAAAGGAGTAAAATATCCTCTTGTTGCCGATCTTTCTAAAACAATTTCCGAGAACTATGATGTACTTGCAGGAGAATATACCTATTCCGAAAATGGAGAAAGTGTATTTCATGGAATTCCTAAGGCGTATAGAGGCTTATTTTTAATTGATAAAAATGGTATTGTACGCCATCAAATTGTTAATGATATGCCTTTAGGCAGAAGCGTTGATGAAGCATTACGTACCATAGATGCGTTACAATACTTTGAAGAAAATGGCGAAGTTTGTCCAGCAAATTGGAAGAAAGGTGATGAAGCCTTAAAAGAAACACAAGAAAGTATTTCTGATTATTTAAGTCAGAAATAAACAATAGTATTCTTACAAAAGCATTTCAGATTGAAATGCTTTTTTTATTTTTGTTATATGCGGAAGAAACTGGATTTTAAATTTAGCAATATTGAAGAGTTTAAGTCAAAACTATTAATAGCCAGCAAAAAATATAAAAAATTTGTTCTACTTGACAGCAATAATTATTGTCAAAAAAGTACTTCCAACTATACTTATTATGAATATGATTTTTTGGCAGGAATTGGATCTGTAGAAGAAATCAATAATGAATCTTTTGAAACTTTATCTGCCTTTAACAAACAGAATAAAGATTGGCTTTTTGGTTATCTTACTTATGATTTGAAAAATGAACTTGAAGATTTAAAATCTA
>DAOUTQ010000222.1 GCA_030668615.1 Bacteroidales bacterium
AAGGAATTAGATGCTTATAATGAGAATATTGCTGAATGGTCTGATGAAACAGGAGTAAAACTATTTGCAATTTCTATTGATAATGCAAGGAGCATGAGTAGAGTTGCTCCGTTTGTAAACGGTCGTGGTTGGGAAAACATTGAATTTTATTTAGACCCTAATGAAGATTTTAAGCGGGCTATGAATGTGGTAAATGTTCCTCATACAATATTGCTTGACGGAAATGGAAACATTCTGTGGCAACACACGTCTTTTGCTGAAGGAGATGAGTATGAGTTATATGATATGTTAAAAGAAAAAAGTGGAAAGTAGCATGAAAAGAATAATACTTGTAGTATTTGTGCTTACATTGATTTTGTTTTTTAAAAATCATTCTTTTGCTCAAAATAACGAAGGTCAGTTTCATGGAAGCTTTCACGTAGATGCACAAATGTATCGAATTGATTCAGCAATTGGTGCTGATGTTCCTCCTGAAAAAATGGGTTTAAATTCTTATGCAAATTTTACATATACAAAAGGCGATTTTACTGCAGGATTAAGATATGAAGGTTATATGAATGCTCTTTCTGGTTATGACGATCGTTATAACGGAGTTGGAGTTCCATATAGATTTATTACGTACAGAAATGATGAGCTTGAGATTACTGTTGGTAATTTTTACGAACAATTCGGGAGTGGAATTTTATTACGTTCTTATGAAGATAAGTCATTAGGAATTGATAATTCAATGGATGGTTTAAGAATTAAATTTAATCCCTTTAATGGAATTTATTTAAAAGGATTTACCGGAAAGCAGCGATCGTATTTTGATTATGGACCGGGTTTAGTAAGAGGTGTTGACGGTGAAGTATATATAAACGATCTTTTTCAGAATTTATCCGAAAACAAATCACAATTTATTTTGGGAGGAAGCTTCGTTAGTAAATACCAAAAAGATGAACATCCAGCTTATAATTTGCCAGAAAATATTGGAGCCTATGCTGGAAGATTTTCTTTTGTTCGTGGAGGTTTTAATTTAAGCGGAGAGTATGCATATAAAAATCCGGATCCTCATCCGGATGTAATCGACAAGTATAATTATAATACCAAATTTGGCGATGTAATATTAGTAAATGCAACATATTCAAAACAGGGTCTTGGTATTTATTTAAGTTTGAAGCGAGTTGACAATATGAGTTTTAGATCTGATATTAACGCTACTTTAAATGATCTGCAGATTAATTATATTCCAGCTATTACTAAAACACACACATATTCTCTTGTTGCTATGTATCCATATGCAACTCAACCAAACGGCGAAATAGGATTACAAGGTGAGATTATTTATAATTTCTCAAAAGGAACAAGCCTTGGTGGTAAATACGGAACTAATGTTGTATTGAATTATTCAAGAGTAAACAGTTTAAGAACAACTCCTAAAATTGATGGAACTGGTTATGAGTCCGATTATCTTGCAATTGGTGATGAAGTTTATTTCCAGGATATTAATATTAAAGTTCATAAAAAGATTAGTTCAAAATGGAAAACCGACCTTAGTTACTTAAACATTGTTTACAATAAAGATGTAATTCAGGGTTTGGCTGGTTATGGAATAATATACGCAAATATTGCAATAGCCGATATTACTTATAAGCTTAAACCAAGGCATTCAATTAGAATGGAAATGCAGGGATTATTCACAGAACAAGATCATAGAAGCTGGGCAATGGGATTACTAGAATATACAATTGCTCCAAAGTGGTTTGTAAGTATTGCAGATCAGTACAACTATGGTAATGCAGATGAAAAACTCCATTATTTTAATGTTGCTGCCGGATATAAAAAAGGAGCTAATAGATTCCAACTTGGTTATGGACGACAACGTGAAGGCATTGTTTGTATCGGTGGTGTTTGCAGAAATGTTCCTGCCTCAAGTGGATTTAATATTTCAATAACAAGCAGTTTTTAAATTGGATTATTATGAGAATTACAAATAAAATATTATTGGTTGTAAGTTTTTGTTCTGTATTTTTTTATTCATGCGATAAAATAGAAGAACCTTTTATTGAGAATCAGGGAGAATGCGGTGATGCAAGCCTTCCAATTCCTATAAAACAGATTTTAATTGAAGAATTTACAGGTCACCAATGTGGAAATTGCCCTACAGGAGATGAAACTGTTGAAATGATTAAGGAATTGTATTGTGATCACATTATTCCTATATCGATTCATGCAGGATCGTTTGCAGATATTAATGAAACAGGGACATATACTGTTGATTTCAGATCTGATGTAGGAAATGAAATTAATACTTATTATCAGGCCACAGCAGCAGGTATTCCGAATGCAATAATTAACAGGGCACAATTTGATGATACTTACACTCAAAATACATCAGAATGGCTAACAATAGTATCTAAATTATTAGAAGAAGAGCCAGTATTAGATATTTTAGCAGATACTAGAATTAATACTGAAACCAGAGAAATAGAAATAGATGTTGACGTAGTGTTTGTAAATGCAATGAATAATGATCTCATGCTCTCTCTTTATTTCGTTGAGGATTCAATAGTTTCATGGCAAAAGGACTATACTTTAGAAGATGAAAACATTGAATTTTATTCACATAATCACGTATTGAGAGATGCAATAAATGGAGTATGGGGAGATAATATATTAAGTGGACAGGTTAATGCAGGCGGAGTTAAGAGTAAATCATACAGTTATATTATTCAGAACGAATGGGTAATTAAAAACTCCAGTATTATTTTATTTGTATATAAATCTGACACGAAGGAAATTCTGCAAGCAACTCAGGCCTACATTTATTAAATGACGAATTTATTTAAAAAAAGAAAACCCTGTAAGTATCTTACAGGGTTCTTTTGGCAATTATATTGTTATTTTTTTATTAATCTGTCTGATTTAATTATTACTCCATCCGATTTTAAAGTCCAGATATAAAGTCCGGAATTTAAGTCACTAATATCTATCTCACTTTCTGTTACAGTATTTTTAATTTCAACTTGCTTTACTTTGTTACCAACCAAATCATAAAAAATAATCGTATTAGAAGAAGCAATATTTGTATTAAAATCAAAAAAGACTTTATCAACGGCCGGGTTCGGATAGCAATTTACACTGTTTCTAATTTCTGACATATCACCTATTCCCGTTGAAAGAATTTCATATGTTACGGTAACAGATACAGAGTCTGTTTCATCCTTATTAACAAAAAAAGTATACATTATTTCTGTTATTCCAGATGTTTTTTTAGGCTTAAATAAACTGTAAAAATCCTTAACAGTATCATTTGCAGCAACAACTAAAAAAGAAGTAGATTGTGTCGTTGCAATATCGAAACAGCTATACCAACAATACTGAACCAGCGACCCTTCAACTATTTGCTTTACATACAATTTTACAAAAACTTCTTTATCAGAACCTGTAAGATTCTTAACATAAACAGGAACTTTTAATTCTTCAGTATCAGCATAGCCTTTCGCTAATATAGTGTCATT
>DAOUTQ010000087.1 GCA_030668615.1 Bacteroidales bacterium
ACCAGGTTGAGGAAATCCTCCTCCACCAACAAGAGCAACATCTGAAATAGTATGATGAGGCGATCTGTAAGGTCGCCGGGTCATTAAGGATGTTTCTCCATCAATTTTTCCAGCTACCGAATGAATCTTGGTAGTTTCCAAAGCTTCGTGTAATGTTAAAGGAGTAATAATTTTTTGAATTCGTTTTGCTATCATAGTTTTTCCTGCTCCCGGAGGCCCAATCATCACAATATTGTGCCCTCCTGCAGCTGCAATTTCCAGTGCTCGTTTCACATTTTCTTGTCCACGAACATCCGAGAAATCGAGATCGTAATCATTAACATTGGTAAAGAACTCATCGCGCGTATCAACAATTGTTTTTTCTAATTTAATCTCATCATTAAAAAAGCCAATAACATCTTTAATGTTTTCAACGCCATAAACTTCAAGGTCATCAACAACCGCAGCTTCACGAGCATTTATCTTTGGTAAAATAATTCCTTTAAATCCTTCTTTACGGGCTTGAACGGCAATTGGTAATACACCTTTTATCTTTTGTAATCCACCATCAAGTGAAAGTTCTCACATAATCATATAATCTTCGGCTTTTTCAGGCTTTATTTGTTCCGAAGCTGCCAGAATTCCAATTGCAAGAGGCAGGTCATAAGCAGAACCTTCTTTTCTGATATCGGCCGGAGCCATATTAATTACAATCTTTTTCCCGGGTATTTTAAATCCGTTTGTGCGCAATGCAGAGTCAATTCTTTGCTGACTTTCTTTTACAGCACTATCGGGCAATCCAACAAGATGGAAATTAATTCCCTGAGATACACTTACTTCGATTGTTATGGTTGTTGCAGAAATTCCCTGAACGGCACTTCCAAAGGTTTTAACCAGCATAATGAGAGAGTTTAAAGCAGATTTTGCTCAATATAATGAATGAGCGAATGAATAATTTTGATGTGAATTTCCTGGGCTCTGTCAGCGTAATCTGATTTTGGAGCACGAATTTCAATGTCGCATATATCAGCTAATTTACCACCTTCTTTCCCTGTTAATCCGATAATCTTCATACCTCTTTCACGAGCAACTTTGCAAGCTTCAATAATATTTTTTGAGTTTCCACTGGTACTTATTGCAAATAATGTATCTCCTTCCTGAGCAACTGCTTCCAGATATCTTGAAAAAATAAAATCGTAACCAAAATCATTGGCAGTACATGAAATATGTGTTGGGTCTGAGATAGAAATTGCAGCAATCGCTTGTCTGTTATCTCTGAATCGGCCTGTTAGTTCTTCGGCAAAATGCATTGCGTCACTCATAGAACCTCCGTTTCCGCATGAAATTACTTTCTTGCCGGATTTTACTGAATCTAAAATATAATCACCTGCAGTTTTAATATTTTTAAAGTTCTTTTCATCAGTAATGAATTGATCTAAAATGTTTCGGGCTTCTATAAAATCCTTTTTTATATCGTTCATTTTACAAATAAGTTTTAATCGATTGCTAAGATAAATATACATAAATTTTTTACAAAGTTATTTTGCCAGACTTTTTATAATTTGGCTCTTTTATGATGTTTCTAAACATATGTTTGTGAATTTTCGAACATGGTTTTTTTTTAAATAAATAAATTATTAAACTTGCTTTTATTAAGTTAAGAATCTTCTAAAGGATTTTATTGCCCTGTTTTGGTTATATTTGTTCTGATTCTTAAGTAGTTCAAAAATTATTTATGAGTAAAATAAAATTAAACGTACTTGGAATTTCATATAGCCAGACCCAAACAGGTGCATATGCATTGGTTTTGACAGAAGAGCATGGCGAACGAAGAATTCCAATTATAATCGGAGGTTTTGAAGCACAAGCTATTGCTATTCAGCTTGAAGGATTAAAACCACCGCGTCCACTTACTCATGATTTGTTTTTAAGTTTCGCAATGTCATTTGGGATAAATTTGCTTGAAGTAAGTATTTACAGACTCGAAGAGGGTGTTTTTTATTCTCAACTGATGTGCAATAAAAGTGGAAAAGATATAACGATAGATGCAAGAACATCAGATGCAATTGCACTTGCTCTTCGGTTTAAATGTCCAATTTATACATCTGAAGAAATATTACAAAAATCAGGAATAGTAATTGATATTGAAGAATCAAAGAAATCTAAACCTGTAAAGAAAGATATTAAAGATATAGAAAAGAATAAAACAACAGGAACAGATCGCAGTAAATACAAAGACCTTGACACTAAAATGCTTGAAGAATTGTTGGAAGAGGCAGTTAAAAATGAAGAATACGAGAAAGCATCCATTATTCAGGAAGAACTGAATAAAAGAAAATCCATTTAAAAATATTTATACCCATAAACATGAAGAAAACTATAGTATATACAAGTTTATTTTTCCTTCTTTTTATTACATCAACATATTTTATCGCAAAAGCTAATGATGATAATGTATCAAATGATACTATTATTGAAAATTCTTCGATTAAAGATACTTTAGTTGATAGTAATATAAAGGTAAGTGGTCTAGTAGACGGGGATAGTGTTGTTAATACTCAGTTAGGAGAAGGATTAAGTTTTGTTAGTATTATTCGTGGATTATTTGGGATGTTAATTCTTATTGGTATTGCATATGTTTTTAGTACCAATCGAAAGGCAATTTCATGGAAAATTGTTGGAATAGGATTACTTATTCAGATTTTAGTAGCGATAGGAGTTCTTCAAGTTCCTTTTATTCAGGCTTTCTTTGAGATTATTGGTAAGTTGTTTGTAAAGGTCCTGGATTTTACCAACGAAGGAACAAAATTCTTATTTAAATCATTTGCAACAGGTGAGATTGAGTCTCCACTATTAAATTTTGCAGTTATAATATTACCAACTATAATATTTTTCTCTGCATTAACAAGCGTGCTTTTTTATTTAGGAATAATACAAAAAGTTGTTTGGGCTATGGC
Source organism: Bacteroidales bacterium (assembly GCA_030668615.1). Lineage (GTDB taxonomy): Bacteria > Bacteroidota > Bacteroidia > Bacteroidales > UBA12077 > UBA12077. The sequence continues at coordinate 2,937 of DAOUTQ010000087.1, forward strand.
ATGGGTGATGACAAGGTTATTAAAATTGTCAGGAGCTGAAAGTTTATCAGTGGCAGGTAATATATTTTTGGGACAAACAGAATCACCATTAATGATTAAAGAGTATTTAGATAAGATGAACCGTTCTGAAATGCTTTTAGTTATGGCAGGAGGAATGGCAACTTTAGCCGGAGGTGTTCTGGCGGTTTATATAGCTTTCCTTGGTGGTGACGATCCAGTTCAGCGTCTTATTTTTGCGAAACATCTTTTGGCTGCTTCTATAATGGCTGCACCTGGAGTTGTTGTTATCTCTAAAATATTACTTCCTCAAACCGAAGAAATTAATTCCAATGTTGAAATCTCACAAGAGAAAATAGGAAAAAATGTTCTTGATGCAATTTCTAATGGTACTACTCAAGGATTAAAATTGGCTGTTAATGTAGCTTCTATGTTACTTGTGTTTATTGCTTTTATTGCAATGTTCAATTATATATTTTTGAAAATAGGTGATTGGACATCCTTAAATGAAGTTATTGCCAGAGTAACTGATGGTCAGTTTAATGAATTATCATTACAATTTATTTTAGGATATTTATTTGCTCCTTTAATGTGGTTAATTGGTGTTGCATCTGAAGATATTACTCTTGTTGGACGTATGTTAGGAGAGAAGCTTATAATGACAGAGTTTATTGGTTATCTTAGTCTTGCCGAGCTAAAAACTGCAGGAGCATTTGCTTCGCAGAAATCAATTATTATGTCAACTTATATGCTTTGTGGTTTTGCGAATTTTGCTTCTATTGGAATCCAGATTGGCGGAATTGGTTCTTTGGCGCCTACAAAACGAATATTGTTATCGCAATTAGGATTAAGAGCTTTACTTGCTGGAACATTAGCTTCTTTAATGTCGGCCACAATTATAGGAATGATTTTAGGTTAGTTTTATGAACTACAAAAAATATCTTCTATTAACAGTTCTGTTTTTTGTTGTTCTGGTGGTTTATTGTCAGAATGAAAAAGATGATGCTGAATATCTTGTAACCATTAATACCGACTATGGTAAAATAAAATTGATTTTATTTGATGATACCCCTTTACACAAACAAAATTTTCTTGATTTAGCTACTGCTGGAGTTTATAATCACATCACTTTTCATCGCGTTATTAATAATTTCATGATTCAAACCGGTGATTTTACTACTCGAAACCAGCCTATAGATTATAGTCCGGCAATAATTAAAGAATCGATAAATGCGGAAATTCTTCCGTCTTATAAACATGTGCGGGGTGCAATTGGTGCTGCACGTGCAGGAAATGAGGTTAATCCTGAAAGGAAATCGCATAGCACGCAATTTTATATTGTGCAAAACTATAAAGGAGCGCATCATTTGGATGGTGAGTTTACTATATTTGGTCAGGTAATGAGTGGTCTTGAAGTTTTGGATGCTATCGCAGCGCAAGAGACTTCAAATCGTGATCGCCCTTTAAAAGATCTTAGAATATCAGTTGACGTTGTCAAAGTAAATAAAACTGATATTGAAAAGTTTTATAATTTTACATATAAATAAAAGCTTTCTTCTATGAAAAGAATAGTTGTATTAGGTGCAGGTTTGGTTGGTAAGGCTATTGCTATTGATTTGGCGAAATCTTTTAATGTCACTTCAGTTGATATATATACATCCAACTTAGAAAAACTTCAAAAATATAAACATATAAAAACACAGGTAGCTGATTTGTCAGATAAGGATGAACTACTTGATGTTATTAAAGACTGTGACCTTGTAATTGGAGCTTTACCTGGATTTATGGGTTTTGAAGCAGTTAAACAAACAATATTAGCAGGAAAGGATATTGTTGATATATCATCATTTCGAGAAGATCCATTTGAACTAGATGAGCTGGCAAAAGAAAAGAATGTTACTGCTATTATTGATGCAGGAGCAGCTCCGGGAATGGGGAATGTTATTTTAGGATATTATAATGCAAAAATGGAGGTTTCCAGTTATAAATGTTATGGCGGTGGATTGCCTTATAAACGTGAATGGCCATTTGAATATAAAGCAGTATTCTCACCTTTAGATGTTTTGGAAGAATATATTCGTCCGGCAAAATATATCTTAAATAATGATTTAGTTGAAAGAGAAGCATTATCGGAAGCAGAGATAGGGTATTTTGAGCCAATAGGATCGTTGGAAGCATGGAATACAGATGGATTAAAAACTCTGTTAAAGACAATGAAGATTCCTAATATGATTGAAAAAACTTTACGATATCCCGGAACGGTAAAATATATAAAGGTACTTCGCGAAATGGGTATGTTTTCAAAAAATCAAATACTTGTAAGTGGAATGCAAGTTCGCCCAATTGATGTTACTACTAAACTTTTATTTCCGGTTTGGGAACTAAAAAAAGGAGAGGAAGATTACACCATGATACGTGTAATAATTAAGGGAAAAGAAAATGGAAAGGATAAAAGATATACTTACAATCTTTATGATCGATTTGATCGTGAAACTAATACTACCTCCATGGCACGAACAGCAGGATATACTTGTACTGCAATTGCAAATTTATTCGCAATTGGAAATGTAAAGCAAAAAGGTATTTGTCCTCCTGAATATTTAGGTGCTGATCCTAAGAGCTTTGAATTTATCTTAAAATATTTAGCTGAACGAGGTGTAGAATATAAGATGACAGAAGAATAATCACTAAACTAATTAAATATAAAATCCCAAACTTACCAGTTTGGGATTTGTTTTTTATCTCATATTGGAATCTGATTATTGCTAATTGATAATTGACTTAATGATGTCCAAAATGCTCACTAATTTTTCCTCCGGCAAGAATCTTTACATGTAATATATTTTCTTTAGGAGGTAGCGGACAAGTTGCAAAATCGGTAAATGCACATGGTGGATTTGTAGCTTTGTTAAAGTCAATGTAAGTTTTTCCATTTTTATCAGGCTTCTCTACGGATAAAAATCTACCTGCACCGTATGTTTCTTCTGCACTTGTTTCATCAGCAAAAATAATAAACAAGCCACTTGTTTCCCCATCGCCTAATGGCATTAAAGAATATTCTTTATCTTCTATTTTGAATTTTAAAAGTCCATAACAACTTTCGTATTCTGTTTCTCCTAAAACATTTGGTATTGCAATTCTTTTTGGTGTGTCAAACTTTTTGAAGTTAGCTTCTATTCTCCATTCAGGGTTAACTGGGTAAAATGGAATTTCTTTTATTTGATCGATTAATGGGTTCTCTAAATCTCGCAATCGAATACCATATCTTTCTCCACGTTTAATAATATGCCACTTAAACGAACCCATTCTAAATATTGTTGTATTGTCCTCAGTATCTGTATTTATATTGCGTTCTTGTATTAATGAATCATTTACAAAAACTTTAACATCTTCATTTACGGAAATACTTAAATTGCCTTTAAACAGTATAATTGTACCAATAAAATCCGGAGCTTTTTCAGGAAAAACAATATTATTAGCTTCATTACTACCAAAAGGATTCTGACCTTCTTTAAGCCAATATAATCCAACTAAATTTAGCCAACCATTTTCAGACTTTATATTATCAAGCCTATTTACTTGCCATTCTTGAACAGATTTAATATAATCTTTTTCGTTAAACGATTCCTGATTTGATTTACAGGCAAAAAGGCTAATAAAAACTAATAAGGTTATTAGTTTAATGATAGTATTATTCATAAGGGTATAGTTATTTTTTTGGAAATATATATTAATAATACTAATTCCCAAAATAAGATTAAAGGAGTTTAATAACTAAAAGTCTCAAATCCTTATTTGTATTATTTTTCCAACTTCTATTTTGATCTGAAGTAACTTTTGTTACATCGTTCATTTTTAAATTAAACTCATCTCCTTCTATAGATAAAACACCTGATCCTTCTGCAACAAAAAATATTACATCAAATGGATTCTTATGTAAGTCCAGATTTTCATCTGGCTTTAATAAAAGATGAACTAATTCAATTTGTTTTTCAGAGTGTAAAATATACCCTTCGAGGTCGAAAGGTACTTTTGGGGAATTGCTTAGGTTTTGAATTTTCATTTTCAAGGGTTAAATCAATTTAACTATTTTGAATAGAATTAGAACGATACCTCAATTTATCGAAAAAATATAGAATGGTATCTTTTGGATATTCATAAATCATCTTGGACCAGAATATCGCATCACCACTTGAATTTTACTTTTGTAATTTTTGCTATAACAATGAATTGTGCATTTTGAACATGCTGGTTTATTATCTGCAAAAGGACATTTAACAAGGTGTTTTAAAGAGTATTCCAGTAGGTCGTTACAATCGAAGCAAAGTTGTTCAGTATGGTGTTTGTCAGCACAATATTTTGCAATCATAAATTTAACAACTCTTTTTTCTCTTTCAATTCTTGCCACCATAGTAAAAGTTTGTACAAGGATAGTGAATTACAATAACTTTGTTGGTCCGTTTGGTTTTGGAACTTTTGTAACCAATACTCTTAAAATCTCATTACTTTTATTATACCAGCAATGTGGAATTTTAGCAGGACTTTCAATTAAAGTATCTTTTGATACTTCCAATTGTTCGTCTCCAACCTCAACAATACCAACTCCTTCTAAAACATAAAAAATAGCATCAACAGGAGTGATGTGTCTTTTTAATTGTTCGCCTGGTTGAAGTAAAATATGTGTCATGATAGCGTGTTCGCCATCGTAAATATTGCGCGCATCAACACCATGTGGGTTTTGACGTGCTTCTGCCTCTGTGTATTTTATTGTTTTCATAGTTAAATAGTTTTAAAAAACCTGATAAGTTTTTGTATAACCTATTAGGTTTTATTTTGTTCAATAAATATATAAAATCTTATTAAACTTCATGAGTAAAAATTATTCCAAACTTAAATTGTTTGTGTTTTTAATATTCGCAAGAAGCTTTTAGCTATTAGCTCCAAGCAGTTACATAAATTTTTACTAACAACAAGAAGCTAAAGGCCAATAGCTTTTTTAGTTCATAAACATTTTAATGTCATCTTCAACTTCTCCAATTCCAGCTATTCCAAAAGTCTCTACTAAAACCTTTGCTACGTTTGGTGATAAGAAAGCTGGTAATGTTGGTCCAAGGTGAATATTCTTAACTCCTAAGTGAAGTAATGCTAACAATACAATAACAGCTTTTTGCTCGTACCATGCAATGTTGTATTCAATTGGTAATTCATTGATATCATTTAATTCAAATACTTCTTTCAATTTAAGAGCGATTACAGCTAATGAGTAACTATCATTACACTGACCGGCATCTAAAACTCTTGGAATTCCACCAATATCACCTAATTCTAATTTATTGTAACGATATTTTGCACAACCAGCAGTTAAAATAACTGTATCTTTTGGTAATTGATCAGCAAAATCAGTATAATAATCTCTACCTTTCATTCTACCATCACAACCTGCCATAACAAAGAATTTTTTGATAGCTCCTGATTTAACAGCATCAACAACCTTATCGGCTAATTGCATAACTTGGTTATGTGCAAATCCACCAACGATTTCACCTTTTTCAATTTCTATTGGAGATTCACATTTCTTTGCGTGCTCAATAATTTGTGAGAAATCTTTTTGTTCACCCTTTTTTCTGTCAGCAATATGTGGGAATCCATCAAAACCAGCAGCACCAGTTGTATAAACTTTGTCGAAATATTTAGAATCCTTTTTAGGTGGTACTAAACAGTTTGTTGTAAATAGGATAGGACCATTAAAACTTTCAAATTCTTCTTTTTGTTTCCACCATGCATTACCATAGTTTCCGATAAAATGTTTGTATTTTTTGAATGCAGGATAGTAGTTAGCCGGTAACATTTCACTATGAGTATAAACATCAACTCCTGTTCCTTCAGTTTGCTTCAACAGCTCTTCCATATCCTTTAAATCATGACAACTAATCAAGATTCCAGGTTTATCACTTACACCAATATTTACGCTTGTAATTTCAGGATTACCATAAGTTGTTGTATTTGCTTTATCTAATAAAGCCATAACATCAACACCATATTTCCCAGTTTCCATTACTAAAGCAATATTTTCCTCAACAGTCATTTCATCATTAGTTAATGCAGCAACCGCTTTTTGCACGAATGCATGTATGCTATTATCCTCGAAACCTAAGTTAAAAGCATGTTCCTGGTATGCAGCTAAACCTTTTAATCCATAAAGAATTAAAGCACGTAACGAACGAATATCTTCGTTTGGAGCATCAATCTTTCCATTAACCCGTAAAGCTTTTGCTTCAATTTCTTCGAAAGTAGAACCTACCCAAGTTGCAGTATCATGGTTGATATCAGAAATGTCAATACCTTTTGCTGTTAACTGGTTTTTGATTTTATCTCTTAATATAAAAGCAGTATTAATTTCCTTTAGAAATACATCTTTTGAAAAGTTTGCATTGGTAATTGTTTTAAATAAACTGGTAAAGAAAAAGTTGTTTACTTCTTCATCTTCAATGTCATTTTCTCTTGCTTTTACGCTATAAAGAGAAATCCCTTTAAGAATGTATACTGTCAAGTCTTGTAAATGAATTACTTCGTCTTTAACTCCACATACTCCAACTGCGCCTGTACAACCAGTTCCTTTAGCAGCTTCTTGACATTGGTAACAAAACATACTCATAATTTTAAAATTTATAATGATTAATTAATAATTGATAATTATTTATTGTTTAAAGAATGTACTATCCCCATGTAAATGCTATTTCACTAACATTTATTAATTTATTTATTAAGATTTTAGGATTTTAACTATAACCAGTCTTCAGCTACAATTTCACCGTTAACATCAACTGTTATCGATTTAATAGGAACTTTGCGCGATGCATTTTGAGAAGCAATTTGTGCCATCTGTAAAATACCGCCACAACAAGGAACAGTCATTTTCATAACAGTAATTGTATTTATTTTAGCATCATCAATTAATGAAATTAATTTCTGAACATAGACATCAGTATTAGAATCCAGCTTAGGACAAGCAATTCCTAAGGTTCTGCCTTTTAATACTTTGCTGTGAAAGTTGCCCATTGAAAATGCAACGCAGTCAGCAGCCAATAATAAATCAGAATTTTGGAAATAAGATGCAGCTGGATTAATCAAATGCATTTGTACTGGCCACTGGGTTAACTCAGATGGAGCATCTCCAACATTTTCAGTATTTGTAGTTTCTGGTTTATTAATTTCTCTTGAAGCAGAACCAGGACATTCACCACCGCTATTCCCATGATCGTGGTGATGAGCATGCTGATGTTGTGATTCATCATCGTGACTTCCACATCCACAAGCACTTGGTGCAGGTTCAGGCTTCTCTTCTGTACCATTATGTACTATAGATGTAACTTCATCAACATCAAAATCAATATCTGATTTGTTTTCTTGCATCCAACTAACACCTTGTTTTAGGAATCCAAATTCCATATGATCTTTTAAATGAGTAAGATGTGCAATTACAGTGTTTTTTCCTTTTTTAACCATTTCTTTAATTACCGCAATTTCATCGTAAGGTTGAGCTTCACGTTCAATAATTTCAATCGCTCCTTCAGGGCAATGTCCAATACATGCTCCTAAGCCATCACACATTAAATCGCTAACTAATCGCGCTTTCCCGTCAATCATTTGCAATGCACCTTCATGACAGTTAGGTATGCACTCCCCACATCCCGTGCATTTGTCTTCATCAATTTGTATAATATCCCTTTTCATTAGGTTGTATTTTTATGTTTTTAATTCCTAAATAAGTAATTAAGTAATTCGATACCAAAATAACAAATAGTTTTACACCTGACCAAATTATTTTTGCTGATTTATGTCATGTTTTTTAGCATGAATTCTGAAAAGACCTGTTTGTCAGGATGTAGTAATGTTAAAAAAACAACAATATTATTTTGTTTTTAAAAAATAGCACCTATCCTTGTTCGTAATATTACGAACAAGGATGAGTAAAAAATCAATATATACCAATGAACAATTAAAGTTAGCCAGATTTGCAAAAGCACTTGGGTATTCCGTTGTATTCAAATGCAGCAGGGATAATTCCTATTGTAAGTGTACTCATTTAAAAAGGAGGGACATTAGGAATAGCACTTGCTTTTATGATGATTATCTCTTCCAGAAATTATAATCCTTAAAAAGGTATTGAAAATTCAACTAATCGCTATTTTTGTTGGAATAGTTGCAGTTGGAATAATTATGGTAGGATTTCTGTTAAACTTTATTTATTAAAGTTGATATTGGATTTGAGTGTCAAGTATCAAGATTGCTCATGGAATTGAAATCGAAAACATTGTATTTATACTAATATCTTGATACTATTATTTATTTAGATATTGTTCAACTGTTTGATTGTTTAAAAAATTCTTAAACTCAAGTGTCATTTTGCTGGTTACATTATTTAAAATACATTTATCGAAAGGACATATTTGTTTATCCATCGGGCATTTTGTAATCTCAATAGGTCCTTCAATAGCCTCGTAAACTTCAAGGAAATTTATATCTTCAGGATTCTTTTTTAAAACAAAACCACCGCTTGGTCCACGTTGTGAAGTTAAATAACCAGCTTTTACTAATCGTTGCATTACTTTAGCTACATGATGTTTTGAAGTATCTGTTCGTTCTGCTATCTTAATCACGTTTAAACTCTCTTTTTCCTGTGCAATTAAAATTATTCCATGCAAAGCAATTGAAGCTGCCTCTGAAAGTGAGAATACTTTTGCCATTTCTGATTCCTATTTAGATAATTTTGGTAATTAAATGCTCAAATGTACTAAATAATTTTTTATTAACAGTTAAAAAGAATATAATATGTTGATACTATTAGGTTTTGTAGTTAATATATAATTATGACCTATAAAAATTGTTAAATCAAAAACCAACAAAATGAACAAATCCGCTATTAGTTTTTTTACTTTTACAGACAATTATATTCATGGTGAAAAAAGCTTAAGATGAAACAATATCTCAATTTATTAGATCACGTTGTAAAAAATGGAGTGAAGAAAGAAGATCGTACCGGAACAGGAACGATTAGCTCGTTTGGTTATCAAATGCGATTTAATTTACAAGAAGGATTTCCATTGTTAACTACAAAGAAATTACATTTAAAATCTATCATTTATGAGTTACTGTGGTTTTTAAATGGAGATACAAATATCAAATACCTAAATGATAATAAAGTTCGTATTTGGGATGAGTGGGCAAACGAAAATGGTGATTTAGGGAATATCTACGGATATCAGTGGCGATCATGGCCAGCACCAAATGGTGAATCAGTTGATCAGATTTCTCAAATTATTGATTCTATAAAAAACAATCCAGATTCACGACGTCATATTGTAAGCGCATGGAATGTAGGTGATATTAAAAATATGGCATTACCACCTTGTCACATCTTGTTTCAGTTTTATGTTGCCGACGGAAAATTATCTTGCCAATTGTATCAGCGTAGTGCAGATATTTTCTTAGGTGTTCCATTTAACATAGCGTCTTATGCAATATTATTAAAAATGGTTGCTCAGGCAACAGGTTTAGAAGCATATGAGTTTGTTCATACATTAGGTGATGCTCATATTTATACAAACCATATAGAACAAGTAAAATTGCAGTTAACACGTGAACCAAAAACATTACCGAATCTTAAAATGAATCCAAACAAAAAAGATATTTTTTCATTTGAGTTTGATGATTTTGTTTTAGAAGATTATGATTCACATCCACATATTAAAGGAGCGATTTCGGTTTAATAGTTTATTAGTAAAAAGGTAAAATAGTAAATTGTATAAATAATTATGGATGATTTTTATTCTTTGGAGAAATTAGAAATTTATCAATTAGCAAATGAAATTGGAGATAAAGTATGGAAGATCGTTTCTGATTGGAATTATTTTGAAAAAGATACAATTGGGAAACAATTAGTTCGTTCTACTGATTCTATTTCTGCAAATATAGCGGAAGGATATGGGAGGTACTCATTTAAAGAAAACATTCAGTTTTGTTATTATTCCAGAGGTTCACTAATGGAATCGAAAAATTGGTTGATTAAAGCTAATGAAAGAGATTTAGTAAGTAAGGAAAAGGGTGATCTTAATGAAGATTTAAATAATTTATTAAAAAGACTTAATGGTTATATTAGTTACTTAAAGAAGCAGATAGTTAAGAAGTAACTACAATCTGCAATTGCAATTTTACTTATTAACCATTTCACTAATATACAAATATATGTTGTCAATAATAGTTGCTGTAGCAGAGAATAATGTAATTGGAAAAGATAATAGTTTAATATGGAAGTTGCCAAGAGATATGAGGCATTTCAAAGAAACTACTACAGGTCATTATATTATTATGGGTAGAAAAACATTTGAATCTAATGGTAGACCTTTACCAAATAGAACCAATGTTATAATTACCAGAGATCAAGATTATAAGGCTGATGGCTGTGTTGTAGTTCATTCTTTAGAAGATGCAATTAAAGAAGCTAAAGATGATTTAGAAGCTTTTATTATAGGTGGCGGAGTAATTTATGATTTAGCTATGCCAATAGTTGATCGTATTTACCTGACTAAAATTCATAATTCGTTCGAAGGAGATACTTTTTTCCCTGAAATAAATATGGAAGAGTGGAATGTAGTTGAAGAAAGAAAATTTGAACCCGACGAAAAAAATAAATATCCATTTACAATATTAACGTTGGATAGAAAGAAATAAAAAAGAGCCGCAAAATTGCGACTCTTTTTTTGTAAACCGCGAGGCGGATTTTTATTTAAATTAAAATTATGCAGCTTTAAGTCGTTGAATATTAATTTTATCTATTTTTTCTTTTGCTAATTCAAGAGTTATTTTCACTTCTTTCTCATCTGTAGAAGGCATATCAAACATAACATCTATCATTATGGCTTCACAAATTGAACGTAAACCTCTGGCTCCTAATTTAAATTCGATAGCTTTGTCTACAATGTAGTCAAATACTTTCTTTTCAAAGCTTAGTTTTACTCCATCCATCTTAAAAAGCTTTTCGTATTGCTTTATAATTGCATTTTTAGGTTCTGTAAGAATCCTTTGTAAAGCTTCTTTTTTAAGTGGATTTAAATAAGTTAGAACAGGTAATCGACCAATAATTTCAGGTATTAATCCAAAGGATTTTAAATCTTGAGGTGCGATATATTGTAATAAGTTTTTAGCATCAATTTGATCTTTCTTTTTGCTTGCTGAATATCCAACAACCTGAGTATTTAATCTTTGTCCAATTTTGCGCTCAATTCCATCAAAAGCACCTCCGCAAATAAATAATATATTTTTGGTATTTACCGGAATCATTTTCTGGTCTGGATGCTTTC
>DAOUTQ010000158.1 GCA_030668615.1 Bacteroidales bacterium
GTCAATGCCTTACTTGTTCTGGCAAATAACAACGCTCCACTAACGGGTCTGTCTAGTCTGTGAGTAACGCCAAGATACACAGCTCCTGGTTTATCATATTTCTTTTTTATATATGATTTTACTTTTTCAGATAATGGTTCATCTCCAGTTTTATCGCCTTGAACAATATCAGAAATCTTCTTATTTACAGCAATTATATGATTATCTTCAAATAAAATTTCCATGTGTTGCATCATAAAATTATTCCGGATTTTACCCGGAATAATTAGTTAAATACTTTTCGTATATATATTTCTAATATTGTTCCTTTTCATTCGGGAAATCAATAGTTTTAACATCACTAATATAAGACTTAACTGATCCTTTAATTTCCTCAGAAAGATTATGATATCGACGTAAAAACCGTGGTGAGAATTCTTGTGTAATCCCAAGCATATCGTGCAAAACAAGAACTTGACCATCAACTTCATGTCCCGCTCCTATTCCTATTATAGGAATTGTAAGTTCACTTGCAACTCTGGCAGCCAATGCTGCTGGTATTTTTTCGAGTACTATACCAAAACAACCAGCTTCTTGTAACTTATGAGCATCTTCAATTAACTTATTTGCTTCCTCTTCTTCTCTTGCTCTTACAACATAGGTTCCAAATTTATGTATTGATTGAGGAGTTAATCCTAAATGACCCATTACAGGTATTCCTGCAGATAAGATCCTTTGAACTGATTCTATTATTTCACTGCCACCTTCAATTTTAACTGCATGGCCTCCAGTCTCTTTCATCATTCTAATTGCGTTTGTTAACGCTTCTTTTGAATTTCCTTGATAAGAACCAAAAGGCAAATCAACTACAACCAAAGCTCTACCAACTCCTCGTACTACCGATTTTGCATGATAAATCATTTCTTCCATTGTAATTGGCAATGTTGATTCATTTCCAGCCATTACATTCGAAGCCGAGTCTCCCACAAGAATTACATCAATATCTGCTTGATCCAGAATTCTGGCCATTGAATAGTCATAAGCTGTTAACATGGCTATTTTTTCGCCTCTTAGCTTCATCTCATGCAAAACATGAGTAGTAACCCTTTTAACTTTTTGATGAACTGACATAACAATAATTATTTATTTTACAGAACAAAGCTACAAATAATACAAATCAAAAACTCAAAATTTCTAAAACAAACATATTAGGAGACTTAAATAATCCTAAAATATGTCATTATGTCTTTTTGTCATGCAAGAATTAACAATGACTGTATAATTTGGTTCATCTGATGCCATATTTTCACAAAAAACACAATATTTTCTTATGGCATAATGATTGATTAAATGATCTTCGAATTAAAACAAGAAAATATATATTATAAAATATCATTAAAATAATAAGAAAATGGGTAAAATAATTGGAATAGATTTAGGAACAACAAACTCATGTGTTTCTGTAATGGAAGGTAGCGAACCTGTTGTTATTCCTAACAGCGAAGGTAAAAGAACTACACCTTCTATCGTGGCGTTTATAGAAAATGGAGAAAGAAAGGTTGGAGATCCTGCAAAACGTCAGGCAATTACAAATTCAACAAAAACCATATCTTCTATTAAACGATTTATGGGAGAAACTTATGATAAAATGTCAAAGGAAATAAACAGGGTTTCTTATAAAGTTGTAAAAGGTGAAAATAATACTCCAAGAGTACAAATAGATGACAGGCAATATTCTCCTCAAGAAATTTCAGCAATGGTTCTTCAAAAAATGAAGAAAACGGCTGAAGATTATCTTGGACAGGAAGTAACTGAAGCTGTTATTACTGTACCTGCATACTTTAGCGATTCTCAGCGTCAGGCTACAAAAGAAGCGGGAGAAATTGCAGGTCTTGATGTTAAACGTATTATTAATGAACCTACAGCAGCTTCATTAGCTTATGGCCTTGATAAAAAAGATAAAGAAATTACTATTGCTGTGTTTGACTTAGGTGGAGGTACTTTTGATATTTCAGTGCTTGAACTTGGTGATGGTGTATTTGAAGTAAAATCTACAAATGGTGATACTCACTTAGGTGGTGATGATTTTGACGAGGTTATTATTAACTGGTTAGCAGAAGAATTCTTAAAAGATGAAGGCATTGATTTAAGAAAAGATCCAATGGCTCTTCAAAGATTAAAAGAAGCTGCTGAAAAAGCTAAGATTGAATTATCAAGCTCAACAAGCACAGAAATCAATCTTCCTTACATAATGCCAGTTGATGGAGTACCTAAGCACCTTGTAAAATCATTATCAAGATCTAAATTTGAGCAATTAGCTGATAAATTAATTCAGGCAACACTTGCTCCTTGTAAAAAAGCATTGAAAGACGCAAACATGCAACCATCTGATATAGATGAAGTTATTTTAGTTGGCGGATCAACTCGTACGCCTGCAATTCAGGAAGTTGTTGAGAAATTCTTTGGTAAAAAACCTTCAAAAGGAGTAAATCCTGACGAAGTAGTTGCAGTTGGTGCAGCTATTCAAGGTGGCGTTTTAACAGGAGATGTTAAAGATGTATTATTACTTGATGTTACACCACTTTCATTAGGTATTGAAACTATGGGTGGTGTATTAACTCATTTAATTGAAGCAAATACTACAATACCAACAAAAAAATCTGAAACTTTTACAACTGCAGCTGATAATCAGCCATCTGTTGAAATTCATGTTTTACAAGGTGAAAGACCAATGGCTAAAGACAATAAAACAATTGGACGTTTTCATTTAGATGGGCTACCACCTGCACCAAGAGGTGTTCCTCAGGTTGAAGTTGCATTTGATATTGATGCTAATGGTATTATTCATGTTACAGCAAAAGATAAAGCGACTAATAAAGAACAGAGTATTCGTATTGAGTCTTCATCTGGATTAACTGACGAGGAAATTAAGAAAATGCGAGATGAAGCAAAAGCAAACGAAGATGCAGATAAAGAAGTTCGCGAAAGAGTAGACAAGCTTAATACTGCAGACAGTTTAATTTTCTCAACAGAAAAACAATTAAAAGAGTTTGGAGACAAATTATCTGCAGATAAAAAAGCAAATATTGAAAAAGCTTTAGCAGATTTAAAAGAATCGCATAAAAAAGAAGATTTAGCTGACATTGAAGCTAAAACTGAAGTTCTTAATAATGCTTGGAAAGAAGCATCAGAAGAAATGTACAAAGCCAGCCAGGAAGCTGGAGCGCAACAACCAGGACCTGATGGGGCTCAAGATGCACAACAACAGACTTCTGACAATAAGGATGGTGAAGTAACTGATGTAGATTTTGAAGAAGTTAAATAATATATTAAGATATCTCAATAAAAAAGAGTTCTCATATGAGAACTCTTTTTTTATTTTTAGCTAAATTTAAATGTTAATTATTCTTGTTAATTTTGTATAAAAAGACACTATTATGAAATACAAAACAATTTTTATTACTTTTCTATTTATAGCAAGTAATCTTTTAATCTTTGCTCAAAACAATCCTATTAATCAGGTAGACGATAAAGGATACAAACAAGGTTTATGGAAGAAGTACTACCAAAATGGTAAAATTCAGTATGAGGGACATTTCAAAAATAACAAACCTATTGGAGAACTTAAGAGATACTCTAATGATGGAGTACTTAAAGTAATTTTAAACTACAAAGAGAATTCTGATAAGATATATGCAAAATTCTATCATCCCCGAAAAATAATTCAAGCAGAAGGTATTTATATCGGACAAAGTAAGGATAGTATCTGGAATTATTATTCTGCAGAGGGTTACCTTATTAATAAAGTACCCTATGTAAATGATATAAAAACAGGCATTGAAGAAAAATTCTACCAAAATGGGAACTTGTATGAAAAAACTGAATGGAAAGAAGGTATTAAAGATGGGCTGGTTTTAAAGTACTATGATTCTGGAAAGGTAATGATGAGAATATTTTATATGAATGGAATTCTTGATGGAGAGTATAATGTTTACGGAGTAAATGAAAATATATTAATTCAGGGTCAATATGAAGACAATAAACGTGGAGGAACCTGGAAATATTACAAAGATAATGGACATATTGAATCCGAGCTAAATTATATAAATGGAGTAGCAGAAAATCAGGAAGAGCTTAAAAGATTAGAGAATGAATATATTGAAATGATGGAAAATAACAAAGGCAAATTTAAGGAACCTACTGAAGAAGATATATTTAATTAAAAATTGATGAATCAAGATTTTGGCACCAGCTTTTAAAAATGAAATACTTTATCACACTTATTTATATATTTTTATTTTTTTTGAATAGCTACTCGCAGGTTGCCGAAAATTGCTACAGACTTTTTCTTACAGATAAAAATAATACAGGATTTTCTATTCTTAATCCCGAAGAGTTTTTAAGTCAGAAATCTATTAACAGGAGAATAAATCAGAAAATTAATATTATAGAGAATGATTTACCTGTTTCAAACGAATACATTGACAGTCTTAAATCTCTTGGATTAAACGTTCTTACAAAATCAAAGTGGTTAAATAATGTGGTTGTATATTCTACCAATTCTTCATTAATAGACACAATTACTCAATTAGGATTCATCAAATCGATACAAAAAAATCATTCAAGTCTGTCATCATCAAGCTTTAAGAACTCATTAGAAAGGAAGAACCTTACACAAACTAATGAAGCATATTATCCTGATTACGGAAGTTCAGGAA
Source organism: Bacteroidales bacterium (assembly GCA_030668615.1). Classification (GTDB taxonomy): domain Bacteria; phylum Bacteroidota; class Bacteroidia; order Bacteroidales; family UBA12077; genus UBA12077. The sequence goes on from DAOUTQ010000158.1 coordinate 4,698, forward strand.
CACAAATAAGCATGTTAAATGGTCATGTTTTACACAGAAGTGGTTATTCAGGTTCTGGAATAACAATTGCAGTTATAGATGCAGGTTTTTTGGATGTTGATGTTTTGCCTGCTTTCGATAGTTTATGGTTAAACAATCAAATATTGGGTGTTAAAGATTTTGTTGACAGTGACAATCAGGTATTTGACGCTTCAAGTCATGGAATGAAAGTCTTGTCAGTTATAGGAGGAAATATGCACGGAGAATTAATTGGAAGCGCTCCTAAAGCGAACTATTGGCTATTGCGAAGTGAAGATAATTCTACAGAACAATCAATTGAAGAAGATCATTGGGTTGCTGCTGCTGAATTTGCCGATAGTGTTGGTGTCGATATAATTAATTCGTCATTGGGATATACTGAGTTTGATAATTCTGATCAAAACTATTCTTATAGCGATATGGACGGAAACACAACAATTATAACAAAAGCTGCTGATATTGCCGCATCAAAAGGTATTTTAGTTATTTCAAGCGCAGGAAACCTTGGAGATGATCCATGGGAATATATTTCTGCACCTGCCGATGGTGATAGTGTTTTAACAGTTGGAGCCACTGATTCTTATGCTAATTATGCATATTTCAGCGGATTAGGTCCAACAGCTGATGGAAGAATAAAACCAAATATTGCAGCAATGGGATTGCAAACAGTTCTTCAGGGTGTCGATGGAAATGTATCAATCGGAAACGGAACTTCTTTTTCAGCTCCTCTAATTTCAGGATTAGCAGCCTGTTTATGGCAATCATCTCCGGAATTAACTAATATGGAAATCTTCAAAAGAATTGAAGAAAGTTCACATCATTATTCAAATCCTGACTATAAAACAGGTTATGGAATTCCTGATTTTGGAAAAGCTTCAGGAATAACAAGCTCAGACATCTCAATATTAGAAAATATTATTGTGAATATTTATCCAAATCCATTTTATTCAGAAATAAATATAGAATTATACCAAAAAACAAAAACCCATTTTATTATTGAGATGTTTAGCATTACCGGTGAAAAACTATTCCAATCAGAAAAAATTTCAGATAATTATGGAAGCATTAAATTATCAAAGAACCTAAAGACTCTTCCCTCTGGAATCTATCTCTTAAAAATAAGTACTAAAAATGATGCCGTAATCAGAAGAATCTGTAAAAGCAAGTAATAAATATGATAAAGAGCATTTCTTTACTTGAGTTAAATAAAAATATTCAAGAAACTATTAAAAATGGTTTTACTGACTCCGTTTGGGTTGTTGCAGAAATTAGTGAAATAAAAATAAATAGAAATGGTCATTGTTATCTTGAATTAATAGAAAAAGATGCGCTAAATGATAGCATTATTGCCAAAACAAGAGCAACTATTTGGGCTTTTACATTCAGAATGCTAAAACCTTATTTTGAGAATGCATCAGGCCATGAGTTAACTATTGGTTTGAAGGTTCTTGTTTCAGCTAATGTTGAGTATCACGAATTATATGGATTAAGTCTTAACATAACTGATATTGACCCTAACTATACTTTAGGAGATCTGGCACAAAAAAAAGCGGAAACAATTAATACATTGGAGAATGATGGTGTTATTGAAATGAATAAAGATCTCCAATTTCCGATTGTTCCACAAAAAATAGCTATCATATCATCTGAAACAGCGGCAGGATATCAAGATTTTATTAATCAATTGAATAACAATTCAGAAGGATATAAATATTACACAAAATTATTTCCTTCTATTATGCAAGGAATGCAAGCAGAAGAATCTATCATAGAGTCTCTCGAAAAAATTTATAATTATGAAAGCTTTTTTGATATAGTTGTTATTATAAGAGGTGGAGGATCTCAATCGGATTTACAGTGTTTTAATAATTACAATTTAGCTTCAAATGTTGCACAATATCCATTACCAATAATTACCGGAATTGGTCACGATAAAGATGAATCGGTTGTTGATATTGTTTCGCATAAGAAATTAAAGACTCCAACAGCTGCTGCTGAGTACATTATAGAGAAAACTTCATTATATGAAGAAAATCTATTATTTATAGAAGATCTTATTAAAAACTATAGTTCGGAAATATTAACAAATGAGAAAACAAAATTTATTAATTATAGTCAATTGATTATTCCAACTGCAAAAATAATATTGGAAAAAAATCATAATAAAATTGACAGATATAAAGACCAGTTTATTAACAATATTAATATTTTATTGACTAATAGGCTAACAAGCTTGGATCATTTTGCAAAATCTTCTGACAATAAGATAAATAAAATTCTTCAAGCGGGCTTCAAGAAAATAAATAAAATAGAATATAATATTTCTTATAAATCATCATTATTACTTCAAAAAAATAAGTTAATTATTGATCAATTAAAAAACAGAGCAGAACTATCAAATCCTGAAAATATACTAAGACGAGGTTATTCAATAACTTATGTAAATGGGACAAGAATAAACTCGATAAAAAAAATAAAGAAAAATGATGTTATAATAACAAAA
>DAOUTQ010000091.1 GCA_030668615.1 Bacteroidales bacterium
GGCGGATTAGCTGTTGCTACTGCTACACTTATTTTAACTAATGATCCTGAGAATTTCACAAGCAATAGTTCAACCAGTGTAAATTTAGGTATTGCTGTTGGAGGCACCTTAGCCTGCGGAATTATTGTTGCTAAATACTTCATTGATAAAGGCAGATAAAATTTTCAAAAAACACTTTTTTATTATGCGAATGGACAAATTCTGCATTTTATTCAATTTTCTGGTGTTCTTAATAATACCAATTTCTCTATTTGCTCAAAAAGATGAAAATTTAATTAAAACCATTAAAGATCATACCGATCAGGTTTATTCTGTTGCATTTAATAATGACGGAAGCCAGTTTATAAGTGGATCGAAAGATGAAACTATAAAAATTTGGGATTTTAATACCTTTGAAGTAATTAATACACTTCAAAAGCATAATGCAACAATATATGAGCTTACTTATACTCATGATGGAAATTATATAGTAAGTGGTGGAGATAATTCAATAAAAGTTTGGCAAAAAGATGGAACATATATTAAATCTTTAAACGGACATTCAACAGCCATATGGTCTGTTGGCATTTCAAAAAATGGTCAATATTTAGTAAGTGGTTCTTTTGACAATAACTTTAGATTATGGGATATTCTTGAAGGAGAGACAATTCATATTTTTGAGAATAATAAAAAAAGTATTTTGGCTGTTGCTTACTCCATTTCAAATAATTTTATTGCGTGCGGAACTCAGGATGGTACAATTGAGATTTATACTTTCGACAATTATGAACTAATTCATTCGTTTCCTGCCCACGGAAGTAATATATATGCACTTGAGTTTAGTCATAACGGAAAATATTTAGCCAGTGCCTCACGCGACAATACTATAAAAATTTGGGATCTGGAGAAAATGGAAATTATTCATGCACTAACAAAGCATGAAAGAAGTGTTATGAGCATAAAATTTAGTAATAACGATAAACTTTTGGTTTCTGGCTCGTATGATGCTACAGTTCGTTTATGGGATGTAAAAAGTGGAGAACAAATTCACTCATTTGTTGGGCATAGCATGCCTGTAAACGACATCGACATTAGTCCTGATAACCATTATATTATTAGTGGTTCAAGTGATAACTCTATTAACATTTGGGAAATACATCCTGAAGTTATCATTGATTATTATTATAGCACTGAATTTCAAAAAGAGTTAGAGAATTCCGAATTATTTGATTCAAAGAGATCAGGTGAAAGCAGAACAGAATATAAAGAAAGACTTTCGGAAGCAGAAAAATTTAAATCCGTGTTATATAAAAAATACCTTAAACTTATTAATAAAACAGACTAAGCACTCTCAATTTTAATTATATTCGCAGCCTAAAAAAAAGAAATGCACTACTTTATTTATCTCATATTTTTATTTTCAATTTATTTAATCTACATAATCCCATTTTGGATTTTCTATGCTTTTTCAAATTTCCTATCATTTTTATTTCAACACATATTTAGTTATCGAAAAAAGGTTATAGTTAAAAACCTAAAAAAATCATTTCCTGAAAAAAACGAAAAGGAAATTAAAAAGATTATAAAAGGAACGTATAAAAACATTTCGGATATTTTAGTTGAAAGCATTAAAGGATTTACCTTATCGACCAAAAAACTCTCAAAACGGTTTGTTATAAAAAATCCCGAAATCCTGGATGATTTTTTTGAAAAAAAACAAAGTGTAATTGGTGTAGCAGCACATTATGGGAACTGGGAATGGGGTGCAACAATAGGTAATTTACAAATTAAACATAGAGCAGTTGGCTTTTACAAACCATTGTCAAATAAATATATCGATAACTTTATAAAAAGAATAAGAGCAGAAAATGGAGCTTTACTTAGATCCATAAAAAATACAGCCGAAACGTTTCGATTATTTAAAGACCAAACTTGCTTATTTGTAATGGTTGCTGATCAAAGTCCTTCGAACATGAAAGAAGCTATTTGGGTTAATTTTATGAATCAAGATACTGCTTGTTTACACGGGCCAGAAAAACATGCACGAAATAATAATTACCCGGTAATATTTCTTAATACTCAGAGAGTTAAACGAGGTTATTATGAAGTAAAAATAGAAATCCTTACTAAAAATCCCTTAGAGCTTAAAGAAGGAGAACTTACAGAGTTATATATGAAAAAACTTGAACAGATTCTGAAAGAGAAACCTGAGAACTGGCTATGGTCGCATAAAAGATGGAAGAAAAAAAGAAGTAATATTCCAAAAGATTAAAAAAATATTAAAAACTGTAAGTAAATCCGATTCCAAACAATTCCTTAAACTGTGCACGAGCCCCTCTTTCATTTCCATCCTTATCAATAAAAACAACATCATCATCATAAATAAAGTGTGCATTTACTGACATTTTAATGTATTCTGTTAAACTAACCACTAAATTAGTTTCCCAGTCAACATCTATATTCTGTGGATTATTCGTGTAATTCGTAAAAAAATTGATCTTATTTTCAAGTGTAATAATTTCTCTGAATTTAATCTTTGAAATTGCTTTAATATATGCTCCTAATTCTTTCCTGATCATTTCATTATTTCCTACACCAAATCTTGTTTGGTCATAGTTAACTGTATCAGCAACAATTGTAAATTTAGAGGTAATTGGAGAAAATAATATAGTTAATTTGCTACTTGGCTTATAATCAAGACCTAAAGAAAAAACCATATATGCCGGCGATAAGAATTCTGAGACCCTAATTGAAGTATCGTTAGAATTATCATAACCTTTTAAAAACTGAGTTTTAAAGTTAAGTAATCCACTATAGTACCAATTATTAAAAGCAGAACGTCCATACTTGGCATTAATTTCAAATTTATCATCATTTTTATGCAAGTCGCTATCTCCTGCTTTCAGATAACCTAATCTGAATTCAACATCTGTATCCAGATCTCGTTTTTTACCAAAAGTATAATCAGCACTATATTTTAAAACCGATAATGCAGATAAGCTATTTTCTCCACCTTCGGCCCATGATGGTGATATATAACCCTGATTAAATTTTATATCTGCCAGTCCCTCAAATTTCCATATAGGGATAATAATATTTACATTTTCTATTTCTTTTAATTCAGGATCTTCTATATTCACATCAAACTTTTGTTCGACAAAACTACGACGTTTAGTTCTCTCTAAATAAAACCCTTCTTCAAGAGATAAATCTATATTACTCTGTTTATTCTTTTTTATCCATAAAACTGCAAACTCACCACGATTATCATACAATCGAAAAAGAGCTGAATCTGGCTGACTTTCTTTCGCAGCAATTAAAGCAGAATCGTTCTTTGCATTTGTAAATAAGATATTAATGGAATCTTCTGGAATACTTCTGATTAAATATTGAACTGCATCAAATACATATTCATCAATTTTTAACAGAGATGAATCTTTAATCTCTGATTCTAAATAAGTAATTACAGGTTCAATATTCTGACTTTGTATAAATTCTGTTAATTTATTTATGGCCTGTTTTGTTGAATCAGAAAAAACTATTGAATCTTCAGCTAGTATTTTATCCAGTTTGTAAATAATGTAATATACAGTATCTGATTCCTCAAACAATATTGAGTCCCTGTAAGCAATTATAGTTTGATAATTCAACTCACTCGGAATTGTATCAATTAAAGTAGTAGTATCATTTAATTGATCTTCAGTAATATTAAGTATATTCCTTATAGTATCCTGAATTAATTCATACTCTATTGAATCTGTAAGAACTGAATCTTCTACAACTACAAGTGAATCAGATATAGAATTCTGAGAAAATGATGTTAAATAAAATCCCAAAATAAAAATTATATACAAAAGCCGCTTAAACATTTACAATCTTGATTTACAATGAATTGACAATTTATCCAAATATTTTATCATTACAAAAATATTTAATTTTATGCAATTATTTAAGATAACTCGTATATTTGCATAGAAATTCAAAATTAACTGAATGAAAGAATCGGTTATATTGTATTCGATAAAACATGTTTATATAAACATAAAAAAGAGAGATTCGTATCACTTCTAATGAATCTCTTAAGAGAGCATTCTCTCTATTCTTATAATATTCTAAATTTGTTAAATTATTAAAATTATATATTATGGAACTTCCATTTGCAGAATCATATAAAATAAAGATGGTTGAAACTATCAAAAGAAGTACTCGTGAAGAACGTGAGAAATGGATTAAAGAAGCTAATTACAATTTATTCAATTTAAAAAGTGAGCAGGTTTTTATTGACCTGTTAACCGATTCCGGAACTGGAGCTATGAGCGACAAACAATGGTCGGCGATGATGTTAGGTGATGAAAGTTATGCAGGAGCTTCTTCTTATTATAAATTAAAAGACACAATAAAAGAACTTTTAGGATTTGAATATTTTCTTCCTACTCATCAGGGAAGAGCAGCAGAAAATGTTCTTTTTTCAGCTTTAATAAAAGAAGGCGATATTATTCCGGGTAATTCGCATTTCGATACCACAAAAGGACATATTGAATTCCGAAAAGCAAAAGCCATTGATTGTACTATTGATGAAGCTTTCGATACAGAAATTGATCATCCTTTTAAAGGAAACGTTAATCTTGAAAAGTTAGAAAAAACAATAAAGGAATATACTCCTGAAAAAATACCATTAATTGTTCTTACTGTAACATGTAATTCATCTGGTGGACAACCTGTTTCTATAGAGAACATGAAAGGTCTTCGAAAAATAGCTGATAAATATAAAATTCCCGTTTATTATGATTCAGCTCGTTTTGCCGAGAATGCGTATTTTATTAAAATACGCGAAAAAGGATACGAGAATAAAACTATCAAAGAAATTGTAAAAGAAATGTTTTCGTATGCGGATGGAATGACAATGAGCAGTAAAAAAGATGCAATTGTTAACATGGGTGGTTTTATTGGTCTAAAAAATGAAGACGTATTTAAAAAAGCAACTGTTTTTAATATTATTTTTGAAGGATACATTACATATGGTGGAATGTCAGGAAGAGATATGAATGCTCTTGCTCAAGGACTGGATGAAGGTACAGAATTTGATTATTTACAAACAAGAATTAGCCAGGTAGCATACTTAGGTCAAAGACTTACTGATTTTGGAGTGCCTGTTCAAATGCCTTACGGTGGACATGCCATATTTGTTGATGCTAAGAAGTTTTTACCTAATTTACCAAAAGAGCAATTTATTGCACAAACATTAGCAATTGAAGTGTATTTGGAAGCAGGAATTCGTGGTGTTGAAATTGGAACTTTACTTGCAGATCGTGATCCTGAAACACGTGAAAATAGATATCCTGCACTTGAACTTTTAAGACTTGCTATTCCTCGCCGTGTATATACAAACAACCATATGGATGTTATTGCCGTTGCACTTAAAAACGTATTAGATCGCAGAGATACTATCACAAGCGGATTAAAAATAGTTGATGAGGCACCAATAATGAGGCACTTTACTGTTAAGCTGGAAAAAATATAATACTAAAAATATCAAATTTTATGTCTACACTTCGACAAGCTCAGTGTGACATATTAAAATACAAGAAAAAGTTGTCATCTTGAGTTTATCGAAAGGTGAACAACTTTTTTTTAAATAAAATAACAATTTTTAATTTTATTTGTTATTAAAAATTAATTGCTTTGATTAAATAAATTATTTTAGGCAGTTTTACAAGATTCTAAAACCTTTTGATGAAAGATTTAACAACAGGTAAAGAAAGCTCGCTCATTTTGAGATTTGCTCTTCCAATGCTTTTAGGAAACGTTTTTCAACAACTCTATAATATTGTCGATAGTATTATTGTAGGGAAATTTATTGGCAAAGAAGCTCTTGCTGCTGTTGGTGCATCATTCCCAATTATTTTTGCATTTCTATCATTAATTATTGGAATTGCGTCGGGTAGTACAATTGTTATATCTCAATATTTTGGTGCAAAAAAAATTGAGAAAGTAAAAAAAACAATTGACACATTATTTATCTTTTTATTCTTTGCATCTATTACTATTAGTATTATTGGAATAATATTTAGCGAAGAAATTTTTAGATTTCTGAAATTACCCGAAGAAATACTTCCACAAGCAACAACTTATTTTAATATTTTTATTGGAGGAGTAATAGTTTCCTTTGGATTCAATGGAACGAGTGCAGTTCTTCGTGGATTAGGAGATTCTAAGACGCCTTTATATTTTTTAATAATTTCTACATTTATTAATATCGGCCTCGATTTACTTTTTGTTTTAGTATTTAAATGGGGAATTGCTGGTGTTGCCATTGCATCAGTTATGGCTCAGGGTGGAGCTTTTTTAACAGCAATTATTTACTTGAATAAAACACATAATATAATTCGTTTTTCATTCACTAAACTTACGTTTGATAAGGATATCTTTAAAAAAAGCATTCGAATTGGATTACCAACAGGAATACAACAAACATTTGTTGCAATAGGAATGACAGCGCTAATTAGTATTGTAAATACATTTGGAACAAATGTTATTGCTGCATACTCAGTAGTAATGCGAATAAGTTCATTAGCTTCGCTCCCAGCAATGAATTTTGCTGCAGCTCTTAGTACATTTGTTGGACAAAATATTGGTGCGAAAAAAATTAAAAGAGTTCGATCCGGATTTATTGCTACATTAAAAATGTCATCAGTAATTTCAATAGCAGTATCAGCCTTAGTTTTATTAGGCAGCGGATTTCTAATGAAACTATTTACAAATGATTTAGAAGTTATACGTATCGGAAAAGAATATTTAATGATTGTTGGTGCGTTTTATATAATTTTTTCAGCCATGTTTTCAATTTCAGGAGTTATGCGAGGTGCAGGAGATACAATAATCCCAATGTTTATTTCGTTAATCGCATTATGGGTAATCAGAATACCTGGTGCTTTAATTCTTTCCCGAATATTTGGTGAAATTGGAATTTGGTGGTCAATGCCAATTGGATGGTTTGTTGGATTAATGCTATCATATATTTACTATTTAACTGGAAACTGGAAAAAGAAGGTTATAATTTAGTTCTAAAGTTTAAAGTTAAAGGTTAAAAGTTTCATTTTTAGGAACCTTTATTCAAAACTTTGAACTTGAAACTTGTAACTAATTTGCTACCTTTGCCAATAAATTCAATCATTTGAAAAGAATACTATGATAAAATCAATGACAGGCTTTGGAAAAGCCGAATGTGAGTTAAAAGACAGAAAAATAATTATTGAAATAAAATCGCTGAACAGCAAAAACCTCGATATATATGCCAAAATACCAGGAATATACCGTGAAAAGGAACTGGAAATAAGAAATTCTATTTCGAAAGTATTAGTACGTGGAAAAGTAGAATTTGTACTTTATTACGAAATTGCCGAGGATAACAAAGCTACAAGTATAAATTCTGAAGTAGTGAAAAATTATTACAATCAATTAAAAAGTATTGCCTCAGATCTTAAAATTGAAACATCAGAACAATTATTGCAAATTGCAACCCGACTTCCTGACACATTAAGTACTGAGCGAGAAGAAATTGATAAAAATGACTGGACAGCTATCAATGAAACAGTTCTGGATGCACTTAATCAGTTAGATAAATTTAGAATTCAAGAAGGCGAGTTTCTTCATAAGGATATTGAACAAAGAATTAAAACAATTACTCAATATAAAGAAGAAATAACTCCTTTTGAAATTAATAGGACTGAGAAAATAAGAACTAAACTAAATGAAAGCTTAAACAACTTGGCTGATCAGGAAATTGATAAGAACAGGTTTGAACAGGAGCTTATCTATTATCTTGAAAAACTTGATATTACAGAAGAAAAAGTTCGCTTAACGAATCATTGTAATTACTTTACTGAAATGATTAACGAACCTGAATCAAATGGTAAAAAATTGGGTTTTATAACGCAGGAGATTGGTCGCGAAATAAATACTATTGGTTCTAAAGCTAACGATTCTGACATCCAGAAATTTGTTATTTTAATGAAAGATGAACTGGAGAAAATTAAAGAACAAATGTTAAATATTCTGTAAGCAAAAATGGAAGGAAAGTTATTCATATTTTCAGCACCGTCAGGCTCAGGAAAAACAACTATAGTTAGGAATCTTTTAGATAAAAATTTGTCCTTAGAATTCTCGATTTCGGCCACCAGTCGTCCGAAAAGAGAAAACGAAGTTGATGGAAAAGATTATCATTTTTTAAGTGTCGATGATTTTAAAAAGAAAATAGAAAATGATGAATTTGTTGAATGGGAAGAAGTTTATGAAAATCGTTTTTATGGCACTTTAAAAAGCGAGTTGGAAAGGATCTGGTCTCAGGGAAAACATGTAATTTTTGATGTTGATGTTGTTGGTGGTTTAAGCATCAAGAAAAAATATCCAAAAAAAGCTTTATCTGTTTTTGTTATGCCACCAAATGTCGAAGAACTTAAAAAAAGACTTATTCTTCGCTCAACAGATAGTACCGAAGATATTGAAACAAGAATAAACAAAGCTAACAAAGAGCTTGCATATGCTGATCAGTTTGATATTATAATTATTAATGATAAATTAGAAGATGCTATTGAAGAATCTGAAACTGTCATCAAAAAATTTATAAATCAATAATGAAAACCGGATTATTTTTTGGTTCTTTCAACCCTATTCATATCGGGCATCTCGCCATTGCAAATTACATGCTTGAATTTAGTGATTTAGAAGAAATTTGGTTTGTTGTAAGTCCTCAGAATCCTTTAAAAAATAAAAAGTCCCTGTTAAATGAATATGACAGGCTTAAAATGGTAGAACTTGCTTTAGATGACAGTCATAAGTTTATACCCGTTGATATTGAATTCAGACTTCCGAAACCATCTTATACAATTGATACTTTAACATATTTGTCAGAAAAAAATCCGAAGCATGAATTTATTCTGATTGCAGGAACTGATAACTTTCAATCATTCCATAAATGGAAAAATTACGAAGAAATATTAAATCAATATATGCTTTATATTTATCCTCGCCCAAATTATGATTTAGGTGAATATGAGAACCATAAAAGTATAAAGCAAATTAATGCTCCTTTAATGGAGATTTCATCAAGTTTTATTCGTAATTCACTTAAAGAAGGGAAAAATATCAAGTATTTTTTACCTTCCAAGGTATATGAATACATTCAAAAAATGCACTTTTATAAAAAATAATTGAAATGGGGTTATTAATTCTATATTTCTTTACTGCTGTCGTTGTTTCTTTTATGTGTTCAATACTTGAAGCTTCATTGTTAAGTATTACTCCCACGTTTCTTGCAGGAAAAATTAATGAAGGAAAGACCTACGCAAAATCACTACAAAAATTTAAAGAAAATATTGATACTCCATTAGCTGCAATACTTACAATAAATACTTTTGCAAATACAGTTGGAGCTGTTGGTGTTGGTGTACAAGCACAAAAGTTATGGGGAAACGAATATTTATCCATAGTTTCGGCGATCTTAACCATTACAATTCTTATTTTCTCCGAAATAATACCAAAAACTTTAGGAGCTACTTATTGGAAAAATATGGCTCCCGCAATACCACTTTTTTTAAGAGGAATGATTTATTCACCTTTTTATCCAATCATTGCTCTTGCAAAGTTTATTACAAAAGCACTAAAAAAAGATGAAACACAGGATGTTTTAAGCAGGTCTGAATTTCATGCTATGGCAGAAATTAGCGTGAAAGATGGTATTTTCAAGGAAGAAGAATCAAAAATACTGCTTAATCTTATGGTTTTTAATAAAATCGAAGTAAAAAGTATTTTAACACCAAGAACGGTAGTATTTGCAGCTGAAGAAAATATTTCAGTTAAAGAGTTTATTGAAAAAAACGATAAAATAAGATTCTCGAGAATTCCAATTTTTCAAAAAGATATTGAAAATATTACGGGCTATGTTTTGAAAGATGAAATCATGCAATACATGATTGATAACAAGAAAGAATATAAGCTTAAAAGTTTGCAAAGAGAAATTAAGGTTGTAAACGAACAAATGCCAATTATCAGATTATTTTACAAATTAATAGAAGAAAAAGAGCACATTGCTATGGTTGTTGGTGAATATGGCGAAATGTTGGGAATAGTTACAATGGAAGACATTATTGAAACATTGTTAGGTACAGAAATTATGGATGAATTTGACAATGTTGAAGATATGCAAGAGCTTGCAAAAAGAATATGGGAAAAAAAGGCTAACCGACTCAATATTAAATAAAATAACTCACAAGAATAAATTCTTGTGAGCTATAACATCCCAGTCCTTCTTTAATCATTCACCCCTACAAAACTTCAAAATACTTGCCTGCGGCAAGTAGTAATTAATCAATCATCAACTATTATCAACTTTTCTAAAAAGAACAAGGGATCTCAACTACAACAGCAAATTTTAAATATTTTTACCTAACCTAAAATATTAAAACTCCTTTTACACTGCTGAAAACTCATTAATTAATCAAACCACTTTAGAATAGTTTTAAATAACCTTTTTCAGAATTATAAACAATTACTTTATTTCAATTGTTCACTTAGTACAAAAACATTGTATTATGGAATTAAATATCGCCATCCTATACGGGTCAGTACGTTCTGAAAGACAGGGAATTAAAGCAGTTAATTTTTTCATGAAAAAATTACAAGAACGAAAAATAAAAACAAGTTTAATAGATCCATTAGAAATGAAACTACCACTTTTGGATAAAATGTATAAAGAATATCAAGCAGGAGAAGTTCCACCTACGATGGAAGCAATTTCAAAAGTATTATCCGGAGCAGATGGGTTTATAATAGTTACTGGTGAATATAATCATAGCATTCCTCCTACTTTAAAAAACTTATTGGATCATTTTCAGAGAGAATATTTTTTCAAACCTAGTGCTATAGTATCATATTCTGCAGGGAATTATGCCGGAGTGCGCGCAGCTGTTCACTTAAGAGCTATACTTGGTGAATTAGGAACACCTTCCATTTCATCTATGTTTCCAATTGCACAAATACAAAATAGCTTTGATGAGAATGAGAATGCTCTTGATTCATTTTATGAAGAAAGGTCTAAACGTTTTCTGGATGAATTTATTTGGTATACTGAGGCATTAAAAACAGCACGGATAAAAGGTATTCCTTATTAATTAATATCTTTGTGTAAAAATTTTACACTGATCATGAATATTGATAATATAGTATCACCCACACTCATTCTGGATAAAAACAAATGTTTAAATAACATTCGTTTAATGTCTGAAAAAGCTAAGAAACATAAGCTTATTTTCAGACCTCATTTTAAAACACATCAATCAAGGACGATCGGAAAATGGTATAAACACTTTGGGGTAAATAAAATTACTGTTTCTTCGTTGCATATGGCTGAATATTTTGCCAATGATGACTGGAAAGATATAACTGTTGCATTCCCCGTTAATATTCGCGAAATCGACACAATTAATTACTTAGCCGAAGAAATACAATTAAATCTCACTCTTGAAAATACTGAATCTGTTGCTATATTAAACAAGAAACTAAAATTCGAAGTTGGGTTTTTCATTAAAATTGATACTGGATATAAAAGAACAGGTATTTCTTTCGACATATTTTTAACAATTGATAAAATTTTGAAGTTAGCTTCAGAATCAGACAAATTAGTTTTTAAAGGTTTTTTATCTCACGCTGGTAATACATACAAAGCAAAAAGCACAAGTGAAATAATAGATATCCATAACGATTCCTTGTACAAGCTATCTCTATTGAAGAAACAGTATATAGAAAAATATCCAGATTTAATAATGTCTACAGGAGATACACCATCATGCAGCATAGCTGATAATTTCGAAGGAATTGATGAAATTAGACCTGGTAATTTTGTATTTTATGATTTGATGCAATATCATTTAGGCTCTTGTAATCTCGAGCAGATTGCAACAATTATGGTTTGTCCGGTAGTTTCAAAACACTCAGAGCGAAAAGAAATTATTATTCATGGCGGAGGAGTTCATTTTTCAAAAGAATCAATCAATATTGGTAATAAAAACATATATGGGAAATTTGTTCATTTTAACAAAGAAGGATGGACAGAAGCAGGTCAGGATCAATATCTTGTTAAACTATCTCAAGAACACGGTACTTTGCAAGTATCCGATGAATTATTTGATATTATAGAAATTGGTGAATTAATTGGTATTATTCCTGTTCACTCTTGTTTGACTGCAAATTTAATGAAAGAATACCTTTCAACAGATGATGATGTGATTGATCATTTATCTGGAAATAATATATAAGAGAAGCCCGGGACTATCCCGGGCCTTAAAAACCGGTGGAACTTTCATCCACATACCAGAGTACCCTGCGTGGCGGCTCTTTATCTTAATTTCTTTAAGGATGCAAATATAAACATTGTATTATATTAAGCAATATTATATAATACCAATTCTTCATCAAAATGTCGTATTTAAAATCTAATTTAAAGTTTAGAATTGTTAATGCCGTTACATATTCAATTCATATTTGTTTTTACAAATATGACATATTGAATAGTAAACGGTATAACTTACATTTATTCTAAATAATTGTTTATTCTTAAATTAAAAAGTTAATGTAAAAGCTGCTCCATCACCTTCATTTGATTTAACGTCAATTCTTCCATTATGCAATACCATAATTTGTCTTGCAAATGACAATCCAATTCCAGAGCCGCCTTCTCTTGTTGAAAAAAACGGAACAAAGATTTTATCAATTATTTCTGGATTTATTCCATCGCCTTTATCATTTACTTTTATGTAAACTTTGTTTGCGTCATTTATTCCTGATTCTATTTCCAATGCTTTTTCTTTCTTATTTTCGAATGCTTTTGCAGAATTCTTTATCAGATTAATAATAACCTGAGAAATTAATTTTTCATCAGCAACTACTGAAATATCATCAGGAATAATAGCTACAGATACTTGAATACTTTCCTTATTAATTTCTTCATTTAACAAATCAAGTACATTGCTAATAAGTTTTTTAATTTCAATCCTACCGTATAAAAGTTTTGGTATCTGAGTGAGATTTTTGTACGACTCAACAAAATCAAGCAATCCCTTGCTCCTTTTTTCAATTGCAGCAAGTCCTTTCAGTATATTTTCCGTTTTTTCAGGATCCGGCTCATTAGAGCTTACCATTTTCTGCATACTGTAAGTTAAAGATTTGACTGGCGTTACAGAGTTCATTATTTCATGAGTTAAAACCCTTATTAATTTTTGCCAGGCTTCAAGCTCACTTTCTTCCAGCTGTGTTTTTATATCCTGCAGTGAAATTAATCTCAGTTCTTTTTTCCCAATTTTAATTGCAGTCGATTTTACTAAAATAACCTGCTGATCTATATGAGTATTTAGCTTTATTAGTTTAGTATGACCAATTTCTAATTTTTGCAAATCATCTCCAATTTAATCCAGTTCATTAATTTTGGTTAACTTATTTATTCCTAATATTTTTTTTGCAGCTTTATTACACAATTCGATATTACCCTCCATATCGAAAGATATAATTCCGGTTCCAATATTTTCGAGTGTATACTGAAAGTACTGTTGCTCGTATTCTTTGGCTAACCATGCTTCTTTTAGCTGATTTGTAATTTCATTGTATGTTAAATGGAGCTGATTAAAAGATAAGTCTGTTGAGTCATTTGCAGATACATTGTCCAAATGCTTTATTGCATCAAGAAAATTAAAAAGATCTATGTTTGTTTTATTAAGATATTTCAAAAGAAAAAGAAAAA
>DAOUTQ010000226.1 GCA_030668615.1 Bacteroidales bacterium
CTCAAAGACAGTATCATTTTTACCAACGGTTTTATTCCTGATGATGAAATAAAATATTACTTTGGAGCTTCTGATATTGTTGCACAAACTTACAAAAATGCAACACAAAGTGGTGTTACACAAATAGCTTATCACTTCGAACGCCCTATGTTAGTTACTAATGTTGGTGGATTATCTGAAATTGTTCCAGATCAGAAAGTAGGTTATGTAACTGAAACTAATCCTGATTCAATTGCAGAAGCATTAGCTGATTTTTTTAATAATTCCAGAGAAGATGAATTTTCGAAAAATGTCTCTGTTGAAAAAAACAGGTTTGGTTGGGATAAACTTATTAATGCAATTGAAGAATTGGCCTAACCCTTTTCGAGGGTTATAAAAAACCTTTAATCATATTAGCTACCTTTTTATCAATAGGAAATGTCATTTCTTCAGGATTTAACTCGCTTAATTTGACCCACCTGAACGATTGAGCTCCGTTTTGTTCTTGCTCAAAATTAAATGACTTATTTGAGATATTAAACTTTATAGGAGTACTAAATTTTGCCCGGTAATATATGCTTATTAATTGTGCATCATTATAAAATTGAGCTTGTTGAAAGTAATCAGTAGTATAAAAATGTTCGAGGACTTCAATTTCCTGTCCAAATTCCTCAACAGCTTCACGTTTTAGGCAATCAATTGCTCCTTCGCCAAAATGCATTCCACCACCCGGAAATTTTGTCATTCTCATATTCATCTGAAATTCATCACTAATAAGAATTTCATTATCGGAATTTATTATTATTGCGTAAACCCGAACAATATATCTGTTTATTTTTTTTGTCATTTTATGCTTGAGATCTGATATAGTTTACTATTTCGCTAAAATTATCAGGATTAAACCATTTAATATCTTTGTCACGAGCAAACCAAGAAATTTGTCTTTTAGCATAATGCCTTGAATTTCTTTTTATTAACTCGATTGCTTTTTCAAGTGTAATTGTTCCGTCAAAGTATTCGAAGAGTTCTTTGTAGCCTACTGTATTCAATGAGTTTAGAATACGATCTTTATAAAACTTCTGTGCTTCTTCGACCAAACCTTCCGAAACCATCTGATCAACTCGCAAATTTATACGTTCGTAAAGTTCTGCTCTATCTCTTTGCAAACCAATTTTTACAATTTTAAAATCACGCTCTTTTTTATTTCCAAGTAAAAATGAAGAGTATGGCTTACCTGTCTGTAGTGATACTTCTAATGCTTTAAGAATTCTTTTTGCATTTTTCAAATCTATTTTTTTATACGACTCTGGATCCAACATTTTTAATTGCATGCGTAAACTTTCTATTCCTTCTTTCTCATGCATTGCAATTAAATCATTCCTTATCTCCATATCAATATCTGGAAGTTCATCAATTCCATCGCAGACAGCATTTATGTACATTCCCGAACCACCTGTCATTATTACCTTATCGTGATCAACAAATAAATTTTCGAGCAATTCAATAACTTCCATCTCAAACATACTTGCATTATAATAATCATAAACAGATTTATGCCCGATTAAATAATGCTTTACTTTTTTAAGTTGATTGTCAGAAGGCACAGCAGTCCCAATTTTGAGTTCTTTGTATACCTGTCGTGAATCAGAAGAAATTATTTCTGTACTAAACTCAAGTGCTATGTCAATACTTAAATCTGTCTTTCCTATTCCTGTTGGACCTGATATTACAATAAGCTTCTTCATCTTCAGAATTTACAGGTTTAATAAAAAACTCATTGTATCGATATTATCGGCATAGTCCCACAATTCTGGTTGTTGTGCTTTCCCAAATGGAATTTTATCTTTCACAACATCTTGATTTGAAACAACACATTGTACCAGGGTTTTATTCATTTCCAAAAATTGTTTCACATCATCAATTTTATTGTAATACTGATAATATAATACCCCAATAGGTGAAGACAAACCTTCATCCTCTTTTAAAATAACAAAACCATTATCTAAATGCTGAATTTGATTCATTAAATAAACAGACTTATTGTAATCGTAATTATTTGCATATTTATTATGTTGATATGCATCACCATAATGAATAATATTATCAAAGAAATTATCAAAACAATAATCATCAGGGACAAATAATTTTGATACACTACGACATCCTAAACCAAAATAGCTAAAAACATCTTTTGCAAGTAATTCTATTTCTTCTTTTGTTTCATCGCCAGTTAAAACAGCAACTGAGTTTCTATTCTTTCTTATAATATGAGGATATTTTCCAAAGTAGTATTCAAAATAACGGGCCGTATTATTACTTCCGGTAGCTATTACAGCATCAAAATCCTCTAGTTTGTCCTCTGTAAATTCAATTAAACTCTCAAATTCCTTATCAAGATCAATTAAATAGTCAACTATAAATTTAAGTAAGCGATTGTCTTTAGTTGATAATTTCCCAAGAAATTTATTTCCTGATATTAAAACAGTTATAAAATCATTAAAACCAACTAATGGAATATTCCCTGCTGTAACAACTCCTATAGTTTTTATTTTTTTCTGATTGTTTAATTCAGGATATTTATTAATCCAAAGATTAATATTCTCGGAAGTAAGTGATTCTCCAATTGCTTTTACAGCATCTTTAATATTATGTTCTGTAAACCAGGGATTATAAATTCGATCATTTATTATTATATCATCCAGTTCCTTACTCCAAATTGATTTTATTTCCCCATCAGAGTATTCTCTTAAAAACTCACCTAATTTAACTAATGATCCAACTCTTTGAATTAATTCCATGATGGAAAATTAAGTATTTTAAAATCAAAATAAAAAATGGATGACCTTTTTTTAGATCATCCACCATATATATTCTTTGGTTTAATTTAAAATGAATCCCAAGGTAATTGTGTAAATAATGTACCTATTGCAGCACCTACAACTAAAAGGTAGATTAGAATTATTATAAGATACAATGAAGATAAAGCAGTACCAATAATTGCACAGATTCTTCCTGCATTCATATTTTTAAAAGAAGCCTGAGTATACTGTTCTGGATTTTCATTAAATAAAGCTTTAGCCTTACCTGAAAGCACTAAAGCAATGATACCCATGGCAATGCCAAACAATCCATAACACCAACAAACAGCTATTGATAAAATTCCTAAAACTAACACTGCTGTTGAATTTGGAAGAGACTGTTGAACTGGAGTATTCAGATTCTGAGTTTGTGGTGCTGATGTATTTTCCATTTTCTTCTGATCTTTAAGTTAATAATTTATAAATATAGCTTAAAACGACTAAGGTTGTGTTAATAATGAAAAGAATCTTTAAAATATTTGCTCCATTTCTGAATTTAAATATAATATGAAGTACTA
>DAOUTQ010000066.1 GCA_030668615.1 Bacteroidales bacterium
AGTATTATGTACACCTGAAAAGGAAGAGGAAGCTAAAGTTGCTGTTGCAGATTATGTTGGTTTGGATGAGTATATTGATAAAATTAAAAAAGGATGGACTGATGTTGATGTTATCATCACTATGCCTCCTGTAATGGCCAAAGTAGGACAACTAGGACGTATCTTAGGACCAAGAGGATTGATGCCAAACCCAAAAACCGGAACTGTTACTATGGAAGTAGGAAAAGCAGTTGAAGAGGTAAAAAAAGGTAAGATCGACTTTAAAGTTGATAAATATGGTATTATTCATTCAGCTGTTGGTAAAGTATCATTTGAACCAAACAAGTTAGTTGATAATATTCGTGAATTTGTTGGTATGGTTATAAAATTAAAACCAGCTGCAGCTAAAGGAACTTATATTTCAAGTGTATACCTTTCAAGCACTATGAGTCCTGGATTAAAAATAGATCCAAAATCTATTTAAAAAGTGTAAAAATTATTGATTATGAAACGCGAAGAGAAAGATATCATAGTTAACAATCTGGTTGATCAACTTAATGGTTCACCTCATTTTTATCTTACAGATGCAAGCGAACTTAACGCTGAAGCTACAAGCTTATTGCGTAGAAAGTGTTTTGCTAGTGAGATTAAAATGGTTGTTGTTAAAAATACCCTTTTAAAAAGAGCATTAGAGCAAACTGAATATAAAGTTGAAGAATTATATGATGTTTTAAAAGGATCAACTGCGAT
The DNA here is from genome assembly GCA_030668615.1 of Bacteroidales bacterium. Classification (GTDB taxonomy): domain Bacteria; phylum Bacteroidota; class Bacteroidia; order Bacteroidales; family UBA12077; genus UBA12077. The sequence goes on from DAOUTQ010000066.1 coordinate 730, forward strand.
AATGTTTACTAATACTGGTAACGGACCGGCAAAATTGATAAAAGAATTTCGTAAGAAATTTGAAAAGCCCTTAATTAAGGCTGCTTATGTAGAAGAGTCAGTTTATATTGGTGACGATCAGTTAGATATATTAGTAAATATTAAATCTAAAGATGAATTAATTGGCGATTTAATTGCATTATTACAATCTCCAGTTAAGACAGTAATGTCTCAATTACAATCAGGAGGAAATATCCTGTCAGGTGTTGTAAAAACACTATCAGAAAAAAGTGAATAAGTAAAAAAGAATAATTAAAATTAATTTTAAAAATAAGGAAAAATGGCAGATTTAAAAGCGTTTGCAGAACAATTGGTTAATTTAACTGTAAAAGAGGTAACTGAATTAGCAGACATATTAAAAGAAGAATATGGTATTGAGCCTGCAGCTGCAGCTGTTGCAGTAGCTGGTCCTGCAGCTGAAAGTGCTAGTGAAGCTGAAAAAACTGAATTTGACGTGGTATTAAAAGCACCAGGTGGAGCTAAATTACAAATCGTTAAATTAGTTAAGGAATTAACTGGTTTAGGATTAAAAGAGGCTAAAGGATTAGTTGACAGTGCACCAAAAGCTATCAAAGAAGCTGTTTCTAAAGAAGAAGCAGATTCACTTAAACAACAATTAGAAGAAGCAGGAGCAGAAGTTGAAATTAAATAGAATTGATCTAACATACTAGCTTACAGGGTTTAGGATCCCCACGATGGGGTTCTAAGCCTTTTTATTATCTTAAGTGTTTGAGTTCAATTAATTTATATAGTCAATGGCTTCAAATATATTAAACAAAAGAATTAGTTTCGCTTCAGCAAAAAATCAGTTAGATTATCCTGATTTTCTTGAAGTGCAGTTAAAATCCTTTCAGGATTTTTTTCAACAGAATTCTACAACGGATGAACGAAAAATCGAAGGCTTATATCAGGTATTTAGTGATAATTTTCCTATAACTGATACTAGAAATAATTTCGTTTTGGAGTTTTTGGATTATTTTATTGATCCGCCAAGATATTCAATTGGAGAATGTGTTGAAAGAGGATTAACATTTAGCGTACCGCTAAAAGCAAAATTAAAACTGTATTGTACTGATCCTGAACATGAGGATTTCGATACAGTTATCCAAGATGTATATCTTGGAACAGTTCCTTATATGACTGATCGTGGAACATTCGTAATTAACGGAGCAGAACGAGTAATCGTATCACAACTTCATCGTTCTCCAGGTGTTTTCTTTGGTCAGAGTTTACATGCAAATGGAACAAAGCTATACTCAGCAAGAATTATTCCTTTCCGTGGTTCATGGATCGAATTTGCAACAGACATTAATAGTGTTATGTATGCATATATTGATCGAAAAAAGAAATTACCAGTTACTACTTTATTAAGAGCAATTGGGTATGAAAGTGATAAAGATATTCTGGAAATCTTCGATTTGGCAGATGAAATAAAAGTTTCAAAGTCAGGTTTAAAAAAATACGTTGGGCGAAAACTTGCAGCAAGAGTTTTAAAATCTTGGGTTGAAGATTTCGTTGACGAAGATACCGGAGAAGTTGTTTCTATTGAAAGAAACGAAGTTGTTATTGATCGTGAAACAGTTATAGAGAATGATCATGTTGATCAGATTGTTGACTCTGGTTCAAAAACAATTTTACTGCATAAAGAAGCCCAAAATCTAACAGATTTTGCAATAATATACAATACGTTACAAAAAGATCCTTGTAATTCTGAAAAAGAAGCAGTATTGCATATATACAGACAATTACGTAATTCAGAACCACCTGACGAAGCTACTGCACGCGATGTAATTGATAAATTATTTTTCTCAGATAAAAGATATGATCTTGGTGATGTTGGAAGATTTAGGTTAAATAAAAAACTTAAGCTTGAAACTCCTATAGAAACAAAAGTTCTTACAAAAGATGATATTATCCAAATTATTAAATATCTGATTGAATTAATAAATTCAAAAACAGATGTTGATGATATTGACCATCTAAGTAACAGACGTGTTCGTACAGTTGGCGAACAATTATCAAATCAATTTGGAGTTGGTCTTGCAAGAATGGCAAGAACTATCCGTGAAAGAATGAACGTTAGAGATAACGAGGTATTTACACCAATTGATTTGATTAATTCAAAAACTTTATCTTCAGTAATAAATTCTTTCTTTGGAACAAACCAGTTATCGCAATTTATGGATCAAACAAATCCATTAGGCGAAATGACTCATAAAAGACGTATGTCTGCATTGGGACCTGGCGGCTTATCAAGAGAAAGAGCTGGTTTTGAGGTTCGTGATGTTCACTATACTCACTATGGAAGACTTTGTCCGATTGAAACTCCTGAAGGACCAAATATTGGACTTATTTCTTCGTTATGCGTATTTGCTAAAATCAATAAGTTAGGATTTATAGAAACACCTTATAGAAAAGTAACTGAAGGAAAAGTAGGGTTAACTGACGATTCTGTTACTTTCTTAAGTGCTGAAGAGGAAGAGGGAATTATTATTGCACAAGCAAATGCCCCAATTGATGAGGAAGGTAAGTTTGTAAATCAAAGAATAAAAACAAGATTAGATGCAGATTATCCATTAGCTACTCCTGAAGAAGTAGTTCTTATGGATGTTGCGCCTAATCAGATTGCTTCTATTGCTGCATCACTTATTCCATTTTTGGAGCATGATGATGCTAACCGTGCCTTAATGGGATCTAACATGATGCGTCAGGCTGTACCTCTATTACAGCCACAAGCACCAATTGTTGGAACAGGTTTAGAAGAGCATGTTATTAAAGATGCAAGAATTCAGATTGTTTCTGAAGGTAAAGGTGTTGTTGAGTATGTTGATGCAGAAGAAATTGTAATCAGATACGAAAGAAGTGAAGAAGAAAAATTTGTAAGTTTTGATGATGATATCAAAAGATACAGATTACCAAAATTTGCTAAAACAAACCAGAATACTTGTGTTAATCTGAAGCCAATTGTTCAAAAAGGACAAGAAGTAATCAAAGGTCAGATTCTTACCGATGGTTATGGAACGGAAGAAGGTGAATTAGCATTAGGAAGAAACCTTAAAGTTGCTTTTATGCCTTGGAAAGGGTATAACTTTGAGGATGCAATTGTAATTTCAGAAAATGTAGTAAAAGAAGACATCTTTACTTCTATTCATATTGATGAATATTTACTTGAAGTAAGAGATACAAAACGTGGTCTGGAAGAATTAACTGCTGATATCCCTAATGTTAGTGAAGAAGCAACCAAAGATCTTGACGAGAATGGACTTATTAGAATTGGTGCTCATGTAAAACCTGGAGATATTTTAATTGGAAAAATTACTCCAAAAGGTGAGTCAGATCCATCTCCAGAAGAAAAACTATTGCGTGCAATTTTTGGTGACAAGGCAGGAGATGTTAAAGATGCCTCATTAAAGGCGTCCCCATCATTAAGTGGTGTTGTTATTAATAAGAAATTGTTCTCAAGAGCGATAAAAGATAAGAAGTCTAAAAATAGTGACAAGATTGAACTTGAAGCTATCGATAAAGAATTCAATTTAAAAATTGACCAGTTAACACAAAAACTAATTGACAAATTGTTCATATTAGTTAATGGTAAAACATCTCAGGGTGTAAAAGATTTCTATAATGTTGATGTAATTCCAAAAGGAATTAAGTTTACAATAAAGATGTTACAAGAAATTGATTACATGAATATTAATCCTGGGAAATGGACAACAGATAAATCAAAGAATGAAATAATTAAACAATTGTTACACAATTATATTATAAAACGTAAAGAGATTGATTCTGATTTGAAACGTAAAAAATATAATGTTACAATTGGCGATGAGCTACCAACTGGTATTATTCAAATGGCAAAAGTTTATATTGCTAAAAAACGAAAAATTAAAGTTGGTGATAAAATGGCAGGTAGACATGGTAATAAAGGTATTGTTGCCAGAATTACTCGTGTTGAAGATATGCCTTTCTTAGAAGATGGAACACCTGTTGATATTGTTTTAAATCCTTTAGGTGTACCTTCAAGGATGAACCTTGGACAGATTTATGAATCAGTACTTGGCTGGGCAGGTAAAAAGCTCGGAATCAAGTTTGCAACACCAATTTTTGATGGCGCAACGCTTGAACAAATAACAAGTTATACTGATAAGGCCGGAGTGCCAGCATATGGGAAATCATACTTGTATGACGGAGGAACAGGTGAGAAATTCCACCAACCTGCGACTGTAGGAGTTATCTATATGCTTAAACTGGGTCATATGGTTGAAGATAAAATGCATGCTCGTTCAATTGGACCATACTCATTAATTACGCAGCAGCCACTTGGAGGTAAAGCTCAGTTTGGAGGCCAGCGTTTTGGTGAAATGGAAGTTTGGGCTCTTGAAGCATTCGGAGCATCTAATATTCTTCAGGAAATTCTTACTGTTAAGTCTGATGATGTTAACGGTAGAGCACGTGCTTATGAAGCAATTGTAAAGGGTGAAGCTATGCCAATGCCTGGTATACCAGAATCACTTAATGTTTTGTTACATGAGTTACGAGGTTTAGGATTAAGTGTGAATCTTGACTAACTAATAATAAATAGAATGCTAGGTTTATCCCGGCATTCTTTACGATTTTAATTTTTACATACATTTAATATAAATCATATGTCATTCAGAAGAGATAATAAGGTAAAGAATAATTTTACAAAAATCTCTATAGGTTTAGCTTCTCCTGAAGAAATATTGGAGCGATCCAGTGGTGAGGTTTTAAAACCTGAGACAATAAATTACAGAACTTATAAACCAGAACGAGATGGTTTATTCTGTGAAAGGATATTTGGTCCTGTAAAAGATTATGAATGTCATTGCGGTAAATACAAGCGAATCAGATATAAAGGAATTGTTTGCGACCGTTGTGGAGTAGAAGTGACAGAGAAAAAAGTGCGAAGAGAGAGAATGGGACATATATCTCTAGTTGTTCCTGTAGCACACATCTGGTATTTTAAATCATTACCAAATAAAATAGGTTATTTACTTGGTCTTCCTACTAAAAAACTAGATTCAATTATTTACTATGAAAGATACGTGGTTATTAATCCTGGTGTAAAAGCCGAAGATGGTGTTAATTACCTTGATTTCTTAACAGAAGAAGAATATCTTGATATTTTAGAAAGTCTACCAAAGGAAAACCAATATTTAGACGATTCAGATCCAAATAAATTTATTGCTGATATGGGAGCTGATGCTCTTTATAAATTGCTTGAAAGAATTGATTTGGATGATATGTCATATTCGCTTCGTCATAAAGCTAATACTGAAACATCTCAGCAGCGTAAAAACGAAGCATTAAAAAGATTGCAGGTAGTTGAAGCATTCAGAGCTTCAAAGAATGTTAACAGACCAGAATGGATGGTTGTTAAGGTTGTTCCTGTAATTCCACCAGAATTGAGACCGTTGGTTCCTCTTGATGGTGGACGTTTTGCTACTTCTGATTTAAATGATCTTTATAGAAGAGTTATAATCAGAAATAATAGATTAAAACGTTTAATTGAAATTAAAGCACCTGAAGTAATTCTACGTAATGAAAAACGTATGTTGCAAGAAGCAGTTGATTCATTATTTGATAATTCAAGAAAATCAAATGCTGTTAAAACTGATTCAAATAGAGCTTTAAAATCTTTAAGTGATAGTTTAAAAGGTAAGCAAGGACGATTCCGTCAGAACTTATTAGGAAAACGTGTTGATTACTCAGCTCGTTCTGTAATCGTTGTTGGACCCGAACTAAAACTTCACGAATGTGGTTTGCCAAAAGATATGGCTGCAGAACTTTATAAGCCATTTATTATAAGAAAACTTATTGAAAGAGGTATAGTAAAAACGGTTAAGTCAGCTAAAAAGATTGTTGATCGCAAAGATCCAGTTGTTTGGGATATCTTGGAAAATATACTTAAAGGGCATCCAGTTATGCTTAACCGTGCTCCAACTTTGCACCGTTTAGGTATACAATCTTTTCAGCCGAAACTAATTGAAGGAAAAGCAATTCAGTTACATCCACTTGTATGTACAGCATTTAATGCTGACTTTGATGGTGACCAGATGGCGGTTCATTTACCTTTAGGAAATGCAGCTATCTTAGAAGCTCAAATGCTAATGTTAGCTTCTCATAATATCTTAAATCCTGCAAATGGAGCACCAATTACGGTTCCTTCACAGGATATGGTATTAGGTTTATATTATATTACAAAACAAAGAGATGGCGTTAAGGGAGAAGGTCTAACATTTTATTCTCCTGAAGAGGTTACAATAGCTTATAATGAAGGTGCTGTTGCTATGCACGCAAGTATTAAAGTTAAAACACACGATGTAGTTGACGGGGAGTATGTTAATCGTATAATTGAAACGACAGTAGGACGGGTTTTGTTTAATGAGTTTGTTCCTAAACAAGCTGGTTATATCAATCAAATATTAACAAAAAAATCTTTAAGAGATATTATTGGAGATGTTCTGAAGAAAACGGGAACTGATGTAACAGCAAAGTTCTTGGATGATATAAAACATCTTGGATACCAGATGGCATTTAGAGGAGGTTTATCTTTCAATCTTGATGATGTAATTATACCTAAAGAAAAGCAAATTCTTGTCGATGATGGTTATGCTCAAGTTGATGAAGTATTGAATAACTACAATATGGGTTTCATTACTAACAACGAGAGATACAATCAGATTATTGATATTTGGACGCATATTAATGCAAAGCTTACTCAAACCTTGATGACAAAATTGGCGAAAGATAATCAAGGATTTAACTCAGTTTATATGATGTTAGATTCTGGAGCAAGGGGTTCGAAAGAACAGATTCGTCAGTTATCTGGTATGAGAGGTTTGATGGCAAAGCCACAAAAATCGGGAGCATCTGGTTCTGAGATTATTGAAAACCCAATTCTTTCGAACTTTAAAGAAGGTTTATCTGTTCTTGAATATTTTATTTCTACTCACGGTGCTCGTAAAGGTTTAGCAGATACAGCATTGAAAACAGCTGATGCTGGTTATTTAACCCGTCGTTTAGTTGATGTTTCTCAGGATGTAATTATTACTGAAGAAGATTGCGGAACATTACGAGGATTAGTTGCTACAGCAATTAAGAAAAATGAAGAAATTGTTGAAACTTTATATGAAAGAATATTAGGTAGAACAACTGTTCATAATATCTATCATCCTTTAGATGGTGAACTTATAATTGGTGCCGGAGAGGAAATTAGTGAAGAAATAGGTAGAATAATCGAAGATTCACCAATTGAGCAGGTTGAAATCAGATCAGTATTAACTTGTGAATCCAAAAAGGGAGTATGTACTAAATGTTATGGTAGAAATTTAGCAACCGGACGAATGGTTCAAAAAGGAGAAGCAGTTGGCGTAATAGCAGCTCAATCAATTGGAGAACCAGGAACTCAGCTTACACTTAGAACATTCCACGTTGGGGGTACAGCTTCAAATATTGCTGCAGATTCAAGTGTTATAGCAAAATATGATGGAACAGTTGAAATTGAAGAATTAAGAACTGTTGAGAAAGTTGAAGAAGATGGCAAAAAAGTAAATATCGTTATTGGACGTCTTGCAGAGATGCGTATTCTTGATAAGAATACCGGAATTGTTCTTGCAACAAATACAATACCTTACGGTTCTAAACTTTATATTAAAAACGGAGCAGTAGTTAAGAAAGATACTGTAATTTGCGAATGGGATCCATATAATGCATTAATTATATCTGAAGCTTCTGGTAAGTTAATTTTTGATAGTGTTATTGAAGGGGTAACTTATAAAGAGGAATCTGATGAACAAACCGGATTCAGAGAGAAAGTTATTATTGAAACTAGAGATAAGAAAAAGAATCCGAATGCAAAATTAGTTACTAAGGATGGCGAAATTATCAAAACCTACAACCTGCCTGTTGGAGCTCACATGAGTATCGAAGATGGACAAGAAGTAAAATCAGGTGAGATACTTGCTAAAATTCCAAGAGCTGTTGGTAAGTCTGGTGATATTACTGGTGGTCTGCCACGAGTTACTGAATTATTTGAAGCACGTAATCCTTCAAATCCTGCAGTAGTTTCTGAAATTGATGGTGAAATTGCATTTGGTAAAATTAAACGTGGTAACAGAGAGATTATTGTTACTTCGAGAACAGGAGAAGTAAAAAAATATCTTGTATCCTTATCAAAGCAAATTCTTGTTCAAGAAAACGATTACGTTAGAGCGGGAATTCCTTTATCAGATGGTGCAACAACACCTTCGGATATACTTGCTATTAAAGGACCTACAAAGGTTCAAGAATATATCGTTAACGAAGTGCAAGAAGTATATCGTTTGCAAGGTGTGAAAATTAATGATAAGCATTTTGAGGTTATTGTTCGTCAAATGATGCGTAAGGTTATTATTGAAGATCCAGGTGATACTAAATTCCTCGAAAAACAAGTTGTTGATAAGTGGGGATTCATGAATGAGAATGATTGGATCTATGATAAGAAAGTTATTGCTGATCCGGGAGACTCACAAGTTTTTAGAGCTGGACAAATAGTAACAGCAAGAAAGCTAAGAGATGAAAACTCAATTTTAAAACGTAAAGATTTAAAACTTATTGAAGCCAGTGATGCAGTTCCTGCAACATCAAGTCAGGTGTTACAAGGAATAACAAAAGCTGCGCTTCAAACAAAGAGTTTCATGTCAGCAGCATCATTCCAGGAAACAACAAAAGTTCTTAATGAAGCAGCTATTCATGGAAAAGTTGATGGTTTGGAAGGATTGAAAGAAAACGTTATCGTTGGACACAAAATCCCAGCTGGAACAGGACTACGTGATTATGAAAAAATTGTTGTAGGTTCTCGTGAAGAATACGATAATTTGATGTCTGTTAAAGAAGATTAACTTAATAAAAAGGATATCATGGAAGACGAAAAAAAACAAAAAAAAGGACAGATAAATATTGATCTAAAAGAGGATATTGCGCAGGGTATTTATTCAAATCTTGCAGTAATTACTCACTCAAGTTCAGAATTTGTTTTGGATTTTGTAAGAGTTATGCCAGGTGTTCCTAAAGCTGAGGTTAAATCAAGAATAATATTGACACCGGAACATGCAAAACGTTTTTTGAATGCATTACAGGATAATGTTGAGAAATATGAGAAATTGCATGGGCCGATTAGAAAATCTGAAGGCGGGGGGCCAATGATGCCAATGAATTTTGGCGGACCGACTGCTCAAGCTTAGGATAATTTATAATAAAAAAAAGGGTGAATCATCCCGATAACTATCGGGTATTCACCCTTTTTTTATATCAGAAAGATTCTCCAAAATATATAATAGAGGCTAAATCCGGTTAAGATAACTAAACCGATCCATGAGAGAAAACGTAACCATGGTTTAGGTTGATATTCTTTCTGCATATTGCTTCCGGTAACAGCTTTAAGGTTCAAATATCCAAGTACCGGAGCTGTTAAGAATGATAATGTAGTAGATAAAGTTAAGATCTTAATATCAGATTTAATTCCAACTAATTGAAAACCATAAATAGCACCAGCTCTTGTTGATTGTACTAAGTGTGAAACTCCAATAGCAGCTCCTGCCCATAAAAGTCCTGGACCTAAGATTTTAATAAATCCTTAATTTTCATGTTTAGTTGCTTAAAAGAAGTCCAAAGGTAATCAGACTACATCAAATATTAAAAATGTATTATTTTTTTATTACTAATATTGTCTTAAAATCATTGTTAATAAATCAACTTAAAATTGTTTAAATCAATTAAAAATAAATGACTTGAAATAGATAATAATCTTTAAGTTTGCCAGAGTTTTCTAGAATTATTCCAAAAAACAAAATGGAAGAAATAACAAGCTTTTTATATGTAGATATTTATATAATTATTAGTAAGTTTGGTTTCTTGTTTTGTTAGGCACTTATTTTTATATTTGCCAACCTGAAAAAACATTAAAATTTTGGACTTTGATTGATTTACTAACTACCATTAATTGCAACAATTTAAAAATCAGGGTTTTAACGAGGAGTGTTTTTTCGAACTCGAATTCTATTGATGCTAAAATTTAATTATTAACTTAAATAAAGATTAAATGAAAATTCTAATTTGCTTAAGCAATGTACCGGATACAACAACAAAAGCAAAATTTGTAAATGACAATACAGCTTTTGACACAACCGGAGTACAATGGATTATTAATCCATGGGATGAGCTTGCGCTAACAAGAGCTATCGAACTTAAAACTGATGCAGCAAATACAATTGAAAATATTACAGTTATAACAGTAGGTGGCAAAGATGCTGAACCTACAATGCGTAAAGCATTAGCAATTGGTGCTGACGATGCTGTAAGAATTGATGTTGAGCCAAAAGACGCTTACTTTGTAGCCGCTCAAATAGCCGAATACTTAAAAAGCAATCCTTTCGATTTAATTTTTAGTGGAATTGAGTCAGCAGATTATAATGGTTCTGCAGTTGGTGGAATGGTGGCAGAATTCTTAAATGCTCCCTCTGTTTCTGCAGTTTCAGGCTTAAATATTGAAGGTGGACAAGTAAAAATTACTCGTGATATAGATGGTGGACAAGAAGAAGTTTCTGTTGAAATGCCAGCTGTATTAACAGTACAAAAAGGTATTGCTAAAGAACCTATGATTGCAGCTATGCGTGGTATTATGATGGCGCGTAAAAAACCCTTAAATGTAGTTGCTCCTGTTGAAGTTGAAGCATTAACTGAAATCGTAAATTTCGAAATGCCACAACCAAAACCTGCTTGTAAAATGATTGAACCTGAAAATGTAAAAGAGTTAGTTGACTTGCTTCAAAACGAAGCAAAAGTTATCTAAATCAGGAATCATTAAAAAATTAAATTAATAAGAATTAAACAAAATTAGATATGTCAGTATTAGTATTTACAGAAAACTGGGACGGGAAATTCAAAAAAATGTCTTTTGAATTAGTTTCGTACGCAAGTAAAATTGCTGAAATGTTAAATACCCAAACTGTTGCCTTATCAATAGGTGATGTTCAGGAAGATGAACTAAAAAAACTTGGGAATTATGCTGCAGATAAAATTGTATCTGTAAACAATGATAAATTAAACAACTTAGATAATCAGGCTTACACATCTGTTATTGCAGAAGTTGCTACAAAAGAAGAAGCTACGGTTATTATTATTGCTCAAAACAATATGGGTAAAGCGTTGGCTCCAAGATTATCAGTAAAATTAAAAGCTGGATTAGGTGCTGGTGTTAGTAAATTGCCGGCAAGTGTCGAGCCTTTTACTATTTTTAAGAAAGTATATTCAGGAAAAGCATATTCAAATGTTGTAATTAAATCTGATATTAAGATCTTAACTTTAGCTCAGAACTCTTTCGAATTTGAAGAAAATGCAAAATCTCATGCAATTGAAAATTTTGAACCATCAGTAGGTGATGTTAAAACATCCGTTTCAAATGTTCAGAAGCAAACAGGTAAGATTTTATTAAATGATGCCGAAATTGTTATTTCTGGTGGTCGTGGAATGAAATCAGGAGATCAGTGGGCTCCAATTGAAGAACTGGCAGAAGTTCTTGGTGCTGCAACAGCTTGTTCTCGTCCTGTTTCTGATGAAGGTTGGAGACCGCACGAAGAACATACCGGACAAACAGGTAAAATTATTGCTCCAAACTTATATATCGCTGCTGGTATTTCTGGTGCAATTCAGCATTTAGCTGGTATTAGTTCATCAAAATGTATTGTAGCAATCAATACAGATAAAGATGCTCCTATATTTGAAGCTGCAGATTATGGAATAATAGGAGATGCCTCAAAGGTTCTTCCAGATTTCATCGAAGCTGTAAAAGAAATAAAATAACAGATATTTTAAAGATCATATGCAAAGACAAAAGAATTTGAACCTTTTGTCTTTGTCATTTTGTTATATATGGCTTGTGTCAAGAAGAGTCATTTAGAAACAATTTATTTGAATGAAATGTTTAGTTTCATATAGTTTGTTTTATGATGATAAAGTTTTATTTTGGCACCGTTTTTTTTGAAATGATTACATTATAAATTAAAGAAATATGATAAATAGTATAATATTTATTTTATTGTGGGCTGGAGCTATAGCTTTTTTTGCTTGGAACATAAAAAAGATTTCAAGAAATATTAAGCTTGGTAGAGACATCGAAATAAAAGACAATAAGAAAAAAAGATGGGGTCTTGTACTTAAAATTGCTGTTGGTCAGTCTAAAATGATGAAATTGCCTATTTCTGGTATTTTACACGTTTTAGTTTATGCCGGATTTATTCTGGTAAATATTGAGATGCTTGAAGTAATGATTGATGGTGTTGCTGGAACTCACCGAATCTTAGCTTCAATTTTTGGATTTTTATATCCAATAGCAATTAGTTCTTTTGAGTTCTTTGCACTTTTTGTAATGATTGGATGTATAGCATTCTTGTCTCGAAGAAATGTGATGAAAGTTGATAGATTTTGGAAGCCAGAAATGAAATGGTGGCCACGTTTAGATGCAAACTTAATTTTGATTACTGAAGTCGTTTTAATGACATCAATCTTTATTATGAATGCTTCTGATTATATTCTTCAAACAAGGGGAGTAGAACATTACCACGAAGTAGGATCATTTTTATTGAGTTCATTCTTTGTTCCGATGTTGCAAAATCTTCCATCAGAAACATTAATTCTTATTGAAAGAACTTGTTGGTGGTTACATATTGTAGGTATTATGATTTTCTTAAATTATATACCTTATTCAAAGCATTTCCACGTATTCTTATCATTTTTTAATGTTTATTACTCAAAATTAGAACCTGTAGGTAAATTAGCAAATATGCCATCGATTACAACAGAAGTTAAAAGCATGTTAACCGGTGAAGAACCTCCAATGGATGAAGATGGTGAAGTTGAAGCTTTTGGTGCACAGGATGTTAAAGAGTTAACATGGAAGCATCTAATGGATTCTTATACTTGCACTGAGTGTGGTCGTTGTACAGCTGTTTGTCCAGCTAATTTAACTGGCAAATTGCTTTCTCCACGTAAAGTAATGATGGATATTCGTGATAGACTTGAGCTTGTAGGAAAAAATATAGATAAAAATGGACCTGATTTTACAGATGAAAAATCATTATTTGATTCGATTTCGGCTGAAGAACTTTGGGCATGTACTACTTGTAATGCATGTACAAATGCTTGTCCGGTAAATATTGATCAGGTTTCATCAATTCTTGAATTACGTAGATATATTGTTATGGAACAAGCTGCTGCACCAAGTGAGTTAAATGCTATTTTCAGTAATATTGAAAATAACGGTGCTCCTTGGCAATTTGCACAAGATGATCGAATGCTGTGGGCAGATGAACTTTATATGAATGAAAAATAGTTAAAAGTACATGGTTAATAGTTCAAAGATAAATTCTGAGAAACTTTAAACCTGAAACTTTAAACCTGACTGCTGTCAGGCAGAATTTAAACTAAATATAATGCCAGAAAATAAACGAAAAATAGAAGTTCCTGTAATGGCTGATCTTTTTGATAAAGGTGATAAGCCAGAATATTTACTTTGGGTTGGTAGTGCAGGAGCATTCGATGATAGATATAAGAAAGTAACACGTGCATTCGTAAAAATTCTAACACACTTAAATATTAGCTATGCAGTTTTAGGTATCGAAGAAGATTCAAGTGGAGATGTTGCTCGTCGTGCTGGTAACGAAATGTTGTTTCAGATGCAGGCAATGATGAATATTGAAACTATGAATGCATACGAAGTAAAAAAGATTCTTACTTGCGATCCACATGCTTTTAATACTTTGAAAAATGAGTATTCTGATTATGATGGCAATTATGAAGTAATTCACCATACACAGTTTTTACAACAATTAATTGCCGAAGGTAAACTTAGTATTAATAGTGATATATATAAAGATAAGACTTTAACTTATCATGATCCTTGTTACTTAGGTCGTGCGAATGGTGAGTATGATGCTCCAAGAGATGTTCTAAACGCAATTCCATCAAAGAAAGTTGAGATGAAACGCAATAAAAGTAATGCTTTATGTTGTGGTGCTGGTGGTGGACAAATGTTTAAAGAAGCAGAAAAGGGAGATAAAGAAGTTTTCATTGAGCGTATTGAAGAGGCTCTTGAAACAAAACCTGATATTGTTGTTACTGCTTGTCCTTACTGTATGGTTATGATGACCGATGGATTAAAATATAAAAACAAGGAAGAAGAAATAAAAAATTACGATATTGCAGAACTAATTGAACAAAGCTTAGAATTATAAATTAAACACAAAATAAAATGGAAAAGGATTTAACCATAAAAGGTGGAGAATTTTTATTAAAGAAAACTGAAGCCAACGCAGTTTTTATACCTGAAGAATTTGATGAAGAACAACAAATGATCGCACAAACTTGTGATGATTTTTTGGAAACAGAAGTATTCCCTAATCTTGATAGAATTGATGCTCAAGAAGAAGGATTAATGAGAAGTATAGTTGAAAAAGCTGGTGAATTAGGTCTTTTAGGCGTTTCTATTCCTGAAGAGTATGATGGTTTCGGACAATCATTTGTTACATCTATGTTAGCAAGTGAAAGAATGGGAGCAGGTTGTTCATTTGCAGTTGCTTTTTCTGCTCATACAGGAATTGGTTCTTTACCTATTGCTTATTATGGAAATCACGAACAAAAACAAAAATATTTAAAAAAATTAGCAACTGGTGAGTGGGCAGGTGCTTATTGTTTAACTGAGCCAGGTGCAGGATCTGATGCAAACTCAGGAAAAACTAAAGCAGTTCTTTCGGAAGATGGTAAACATTATATTTTGAATGGACAAAAAATGTGGATCACTAATGGTGGTTTTGCTGATGTTCAGACAGTTTTTGCTAAGATTGATAATGATAGAGTTCTTAGTGCATTTATTGTTGAAAGAGAATGGGACGGTGTTGTTTTAAACCCTGAAGAAAAGAAAATGGGTATTAAAGGATCATCTACACGACAAATCTTTTATAACGATGTGAAAGTTCCTGTTGAAAACCTTTTAGGTAAGCGTGGAGAAGGATTCAGAATAGCTTTAAATATTCTTCATATGGGACGTATCAAGTTAGGTGGAAACGTACTTGGTGCTGCAAAAAGAGCAATTACTCAATCGGTTAATTATGCAAACGAGCGTAAGCAGTTTGGTACTTTAATAGCTAACTTTGGATCAATTAAGCATAAGTTAGGTGAGCAGGTAATTAAAACTTTTACTACAGAATCAGCTGTTTACAGAGTAAGTAAAGATATTGATGATGCTATTGAAATTTATATGGCAAAAGAAGGATGTGATTACGGTAGAGCTGTTATGGATGCATTTGGTCAATATGGTGCTGAGGCTGCAATCATGAAAGTATTCGGTTCTGAAGCTCTTGACTATGTAGTTGATGAAACTGTTCAGATAATGGGTGGAATGGGATTTTCAGCTGAAATGCCTGCTGACAGAGCATACAGAGATTCACGTATCAATAGAATTTTTGAAGGAACAAATGAGGTAAACAGACTTATTGTTGCTGATACAATAATAAAAAGAGGACAAAAGAATCATATTGCATTATTCGAAAAAGCAAAAGAATTAGTTGCTGGATTAGATAACCTAACTGATTCTTTCGAATCTAAAGGATATTATGAAGATAAATCAAATATTGCTGAGAACTTCAAAAATGTAGCTTTAATGTTAATGGAAGTTGCTGTTAATAAGTTCGATCGTAAGTTAGTTCATGAGCAAGAAGTATTAAATAGTCTTTCTGATATTCTTATGGCTGCTTACGTAGCAGAATCTACTGTATTACGAGTACAAAAAATAGAAGCTACTCAAAATTCTGATAATTTAGGTATATATAAAGATATGTTGGATGTTTATTTATTCGAAGCTTCTTCTGAAGTTTATAAACATGCAATGGATGCTATTCATTCAATTGAAGATGAAGCAATGACTGATAAATTAATAAAAGGGGTTAAGGTTTATACTAATGTTCCTGGAGTTAATACAAAAGATGCTCGTAGAAGAATAGCTGATAAACTAATCGAAGAAAACAAATATTGTTTCTAAGATATAATCAAACTAACGAAACCCCTTTTCGAAAGATTAGGGGTTTTTTTGTGCTTTGAAAGCTTAATATTTTCAGTTATTTTTATGTTTTAAATCTTTTATGATGAGTTTTAACAATCAATTTCAGAATGGTATTGTAATTCTTGGTGCAGGAAACGTAGCAACTCATTTATCTATTGCATTAAAAAAAGCGGGCTTAGAAATAAAATGTGTTTATAGTAAAACTATTGATGCAGCAAAAAAACTTGCCTTAAAAGTTGATTCTCACTATACTAATAAAATAGAACAAATACCTGTTGAGGCAGATTTGTATATAATTGCTGTTAAAGATGAAGTTATTGAAGTAGTAATAAAACATTTAAAGTTGAAATATGGTGTAGTTGTTCATACTGCTGGAAGTATTTCGATTGATGTTTTTAAAGAGAAGTTTGAAAATTATGGAGTATTTTACCCATTGCAAACTTTTTCAAAAGATCGTGAAACTGATTTTTCGGTAGTTCCAATTTGCATTGAAGCTAATAGAAAAAAATTGGAAGACATATTATTAGAGCTCGGGAAGCGGCTTAGTAATAATGTGCGAATTGTTGATTCGAATAAGAGAAAGAAGTTGCATTTGGCTGCTGTTTTTGCATGTAATTTTGCAAATCATATGTATTCTATTGCTACAGAAATTTTGAAAGATACAGACTTGTCTTTTGACTTTTTAAAGCCACTCATAGATGAGACAGCTCAAAAAGCAATTGATAGCGATCCTGGATTGGCTCAAACAGGTCCTGCCGTTCGTAACGATCAAAATGTAATCAAAGAGCATTTACGCATGTTAAAAGATAATCCTGAATTTGAGAAAATATATAGCTTTGTAAGCGACAGTATTTATAAGTTAAACAAGAAAAAGAATTAATATAATATATGGCAAACTTTAAAGAAGATCTACGAAATATAAAGGCATTTGTTTTTGATGTTGATGGGGTGTTTACCGATGGGCAAATTTATCTTGATCCAAGTGGCGAATTTGTTCGTTCAGTAAATATGAAGGATGGTTATGCCGTTGCCTAC
>DAOUTQ010000213.1 GCA_030668615.1 Bacteroidales bacterium
CTTTTATCTTATCGATCGTGTTCGGAATAAACTTTTGACCCCCAAATCCAGGATTAACAGACATAATTAAAACCAAATCTAAATCAGCAATTACATCTTTTAATAAATGCACTGGAGTATGCGGATTAAGGCTCACTCCTGCTTTCATCCCCTTCGACTTTATGTTCTGAACAGTTCTATGTAAATGATTACAGGCCTCATAATGGACTGTTAGCAAATCTGCTCCTGCCTTCTGAAAATCTTCAATATATCTATCAGGATCAACAATCATTAGATGAACATCAAGCGGCTTTTTGGCATGTTTTTTAATAAACTTAATAACCGGAAAACCAAAGGAAATATTTGGAACAAAAACACCATCCATTATATCCAAATGAAACCAGTCAGCCTCGCTTTGATTTATCATTTCAATGTCTTTTTGCAAATTTCCAAAATCCGCGGATAGTAGCGAAGGAGATATTAAATGAGTCATTTCTTATTATTTAGTTTATGTTAAAATAAAAAAGGAAACCGAATGGTTTCCTGAATTATTGTTTGTTCTATCCCAGATAAGTTTTTAAAATTTTACTTCTGGTTGTATTCTTTAATCGCTTTATTGCTTTTTCCTTAATTTGGCGAACTCTTTCACGAGTTAAATTAAATTCCTCTCCAATTTCTTCAAGCGTATATGGATGTTTACCATTTAATCCAAAATACAATCTAATAATACTTGCCTCTCTTTCTGTTAATGAAGATAAAGCCCGTTCAATTTCTTTTCGTAAAGAGTCGTTTAATAAACTGCTATCAGGACCAGAATTATCTTTACTTAAAAGCACCTCGTACATATCACCGTCTTCACCATCAGTTAGAGGTGCATCCATAGACACATGACGCCCAGCGCTTCGCATTGCCTCTTTTATATCGTTCGGGGCAAGTTCAATAGCTTTGGAAATCTCTTCTACAGAAGGTTCTCTTTCATATTTTTGTTCGAGTTCCGATAAAGCTCTGTTAATCTTATTAATAGAACCAATTTTATTTAGTGGCAATCTAACAATTCTTGCTTGTTCTGCCAATGCTTGTAAAATCGATTGTCTAATCCACCATACTGCATATGATATAAATTTAAACCCCCGGGTTTCGTCAAAACGTTTAGCTGCTTTTATTAGGCCCAGATTTCCTTCGTTAATCAAATCTGGCAGGCTTAAACCTTGATTCTGATATTGTTTTGAAACAGAAACAACAAATCTCAAATTAGCTTTTATAAGTTTTTCTAATGCAAGATTATCGCCATTGCGGACTTTTCTAGCCAACTCAACTTCTTCTTCTGCCGTTAAAAGATCAACTTTCCCAATTTCATGTAAATACTTATCTAACGAGGCAGTTTCCCTATTAGTAACCTGCTTAATGATTTTTAACTGTCTCATTTTTGGGTAAGAGTGTTTAACCTAATTTATACGATATATTATAATATGTTGTTTCAATTGAACCCAAATATGTAAATAAAAAACTTTACATTGAAACTTTTTTGCTATTTTTATTTATGATTTACGAATTTAAACTCTTTTTTTTCAAAAAAAAGAAGCACTTTCTTTGGTTATTGTCTGGAAATCTTTAATATTGCAATGAATTTCCTTTTGGATAAATTAATCTCCTACAGTAAAAATCAAGAGAATTACTGACTTATCAATAGATAACAGTTCAAATATTTTATATAACATCAAAATAATAATTTCCTAAATAAATTATGTACGACATTCTTGAATTGAATAAAAAGCTTGTTTCCGAATTACGGGAAATAGCTAAAGGTCTGCAAATCAAAAAAGTAGAGCCATTAAAAAAACAGGATTTAATCTACAAAATCCTCGATCAACAAGCAATAAATGCTACTTCCGAGGTAAAGCCTGTAAAAAAACCAAATCCACGAAAACGCATAACTGACAAAACAAAAGTTAGCGAACGAGAAACTAAGAAACCTGAAAAAAATGCTCAAACAAGAGAGCCTAAAAAAGAAAGGACTCAATTTGTTCCAAAAACAGAGGATCCACAACCTAAAGTTGAAAAAGAACCTGTTAAAGAAGAAACTAAAGAAATAACAAATAGTGCACCTGACAAGAAACATTCATCAGATCGGGATGATTTCAAAAAAAGAACTCCTCACAGACCTCAAAAAGAAAATTTCCATAAAAAACCTTATGATAAAAGAAACGACAAATCATTTGAGTTTGAAAGCATTATAACTAATTCAGGCGTACTTGAAATAATGTCAGATGGTTATGGGTTCTTAAGATCTTCTGAATATAATTACTTAAACTCTCCTGATGATATTTATGTTTCTCAATCCCAAATAAAACTTTTTGGATTGAAAACAGGTGATACTGTTGAAGGAGCAATTCGTCCACCCAAAGAAGGTGAAAAATATTTTCCTTTAATTAAGGTTGAAAAAATAAACGGAAGAACTCCTGATTACATTAGAGACAGAGTACCTTTTGATTATTTAACTCCTTTATTCCCTGAAGAAAAATTTACTTTAAACAACAATCAGAATGATAAATTATCTACACGTGTGGTAGATATGTTTTCTCCAATTGGTAAAGGTCAGCGTGGTTTAATTGTTGCTCAACCAAAAACAGGTAAGACAGTTCTTTTAAAAGATATCGCAAACGCAATTGCAGCTAATCATCCTGAAGTTTATATGATTGTGCTTCTTATTGATGAGCGTCCTGAGGAAGTTACAGATATGGCTCGTAGTGTAAATGCTGAAGTTATATCATCTACATTTGATGAGCCAGCAGATAGACATGTTCGAATAGCAAATATTGTACTTGAAAAAGCAAAACGAATGGTTGAGTGTGGACATGATGTGGTTATTTTACTTGATTCAATTACTCGTTTAGCAAGAGCATATAATACAGTTTCACCCGCATCAGGAAAAGTATTATCAGGAGGTGTTGATGCAAATGCTCTTCACAAACCTAAAAGATTCTTTGGTGCTGCGCGTAATATTGAAGAAGGTGGTTCACTTACTATTATTTCTACAGCTCTAACTGAAACAGGTTCTAAAATGGACGAAGTTATATTTGAAGAGTTTAAAGGTACGGGTAATATGGAATTGCAGCTTGACAGAAAACTTTCTAACAAACGAATTTATCCGGCTGTTGATATTACTGCTTCTAGCACAAGACGTGAAGATCTGCTAATTGAGCAAGGAATGTTAAATAAGATCTGGGTATTACGTAATTATTTAACTGATATGAATTCTGTTGAAGCAATGCAATTTTTACGCGATCGTTTAGTAAAGACAAAAACAAACGAAGAATTCATCATTTCAATGAATAGCGACTAAATGTTTCACAACACAATATGACTAAAATGCGGATATAAATCCGCATTTTTTATTTGTGTACTAAATAGTTATGAGATTATTTGAAATTAAAATGAATAAGTTTATCATTAGTTATTTTCCAGTGTAGGAATATAATAAGTGAGATTTTTATTATAATTTTGTAGTTCAAAAATTTAAAAGTTAATTATCTTTTTATAAATAAATTAAGGAGTTAAAAATGTCAAAAAACAAGAAATTTATAACTTGCGACGGTAACTATGCAGCTGCTCATGTAGCATATATGTTTAGTGAAGTTTCAGCGATTTATCCTATTACACCTTCATCAACTATGGCAGAGTATGTTGATGAGTGGGCGTCATACGGAAGAAAAAACATATTTGGAGATCAAGTTAAAGTTGTTGAAATGCAGTCAGAAGGTGGCGCAGCAGGAGCTGTTCACGGTTCATTACAAGCTGGTGCATTAACTTCTACTTTTACAGCTTCTCAAGGATTATTATTAATGATTCCTAATATGTATAAAATTTCAGGTGAATTATTACCTGGAGTATTTCACGTAAGTGCAAGAAGTTTAGCAGCTC
>DAOUTQ010000167.1 GCA_030668615.1 Bacteroidales bacterium
AATCATACTTTCGTTTTTACGCTCTTCATTTGAATTATAATGAACCCTACAATCACGTAATTTTTTATTATGAAGACTTGCTTTTTTTGCTCTTTGCTTTGCTAATTTCTTAATTCCTGATATTGCTTTTCGCTCTTTTTCCGACTCAATGATTTTTCGTTGCAATGCTTCTGCAACTTCACTGTTTCTATGCAAATAATTATCAAGTTCGTTTTTTAAAAAATCGCCAATAAAATTCCTTACTGATGGCCCATTTGGAGCTATATTTTTTGATCCAAGTTTTGTTTTTGTCTGAGATTCAAATATAGGTTCTTCAACCTTAATACTTACTGCTGCAACAATAGAAGCTCTAATATCGGAAGGCTCAAAATCCTTTTTAAAGAAATCACGAATGGTTTTAACATAAGCTTCACGAAACGCAATCAAGTGAGATCCACCTTGTGTTGTATGCTGACCATTTACAAAGCTATAATATTCTTCACCATACTGACTGCCATGTGTAATTGCAACCTCAATATCTTCACCTCTTAAATGTATTATTGGGTATAATCCTTCAGAACTCATATTCTGATCTAAAAGATCACGAAGTCCATTATCAGAATGATACTTTTTACCGTTAAGCTTTATTGTAAGACCTGAATTTAAAAACACATAGTTTTTAATTAGTACTACTACGTACTCTTCAATATAGTGATACTCACCAAATATTTCTTTGTCGGGTACGAATGTTGTTAATGTTCCATTCTTTTCAGATGTTTTATTTACAGCCTCATCATTTACAACTTCTCCGTTAGCAAACTCAATGCATTTTCTTTCTCCTTCGCGAAAAGCTTCAATTTTAAAGCTCATTGATAATGCGTTAACCGCCTTAATACCAACACCATTTAAACCAACTGATTTTTTAAAAGCTTTGGAATCATATTTTGCTCCTGTGTTCATTTTAGAAGCCACATCCATTAATTTCCCTAAAGGTATTCCACGACCGAAATCCCGAACTTTTACATAGTTGTCGGTCATTTCAATGTCAATGGTTTTTCCAAATCCCATCATAAACTCATCGATGGAATTATCCATAACTTCCTTTAATAATACGTAAATTCCATCATCCCGCGAAGATCCGTCGCCCAACTTTCCAATGTACATTCCCGGACGCTTCCTAATATGCTCTTTCCAGTCCAGTGTACGAATACTGTCTTCTGTATATATTGCCGTCATTTCACCAAATTTTTCGTAAATATAATTAAAAGAAAAGTTACTGCTGAATTTGTTTATCAACAGGCATCAGCATAGCTGTTAATAATTTTATAAATCCTGCAAATTAAATAAAAACCAACAAATTATAATGCAAGTAATTGTTGAAAAAACATTATTTGGAAAAAATTCCCATTTGTTGCATTAATAACGAGGCATTCATATTCTGAGTTACTCCTGAATGAAGTTTATAATCAAATTTTATCTTGTTTTTATCAATTTGAACTTCAAAGCACTTATTAATTATATTTTCAGGATATTTAGTTTCAAGATCACATAATGTTAAATCGTGTGTAGCTATAACTCCTGTTGCTTTTAATTCTGTTAAATGCTCAACAAATTTCCATGATCCCTTAGCTTTATCAACTGAATTTGTTCCTTTTAAAATTTCATCCAATAAAATAAATGATAATTTCTTCTGTTTTAATTTCTCGATAATATGTTTTAATCTTTTTAACTCCGCATAAAAATATGATTCATTTTCTTTTAACGAATCTGCTGTTCGCATTCCCGAGAATATTTCTGTAAGTCTGAATTTGAAATCGGAAGCACAAACCGGCATTCCATTCATAGCAAGAATTAGGTTCACTCCTATCGTTCTAAGAAATGTGCTTTTACCAGCCATATTTGCTCCTGTGATAATTACAATTTCTCCTGACTTGTTTAAATTAAAATCATTATTAACTCTATTCTTATATGGAATTAACGGATGCCCCAATTCTGAACTTCTAAAAATTGTTTTATCAGATATTTCAGGAAAAATAAAATCGGGATTATTATATTTAAAGTTAGCTATACTGCAAAACAAATCTAATTCAGCAATAACCTTAATCCATTTTTTTAGATTGCTACCATATTTCCTTTTCCACAATTCTAATCGAATCATAGAATATAAATCCCACATTAAAGTAGCATTCAAAATTACACCTAAGAAAATATTTAATCTGGTGTCGAAAGCATCAATAATTTTAATCAACTTTTTGAATGCATTCCCTGCGCTTTCATCCTCAGTTTTTATTTCAGTCTTAAGATTGTTTAATAGTTTTGAATCAAAGCGTTTTTCTTCTATGAATTTTAATATTTTGGAATATTTTTTTAGAGTTCGTAGTCCTTCAGAAACAACTCGTTGTTCTTTATTTGTTTTTCTGATTAAAAAACTCGCAATAAATAGTTGTGCTAGAGCAAAAAGAGCAAACCATGAATAATGAGAAATTCCAAATATTAACAAAAATAAAAAAGTAATAGTTATGGTTGGTAAAAAAATAAGCAAGACCTTATAGAAGATCTTATTAATAAAATAAACCGGTTTGTCTATCCAATATTGAATTTTCTTATTATCGTCAACAGAAATAGGAGTTGAATATCCTGTGGCCATAACATTCTGTCTCCATTCTATTTCAGGAGTTAGTTCTTGTACAGCCTCATGCCTGTTTTCAACATCCTGTTTGTTCAGATCTAAATTTAGCAAACGATTTGCTAATAAATCTCTTCCAACAATAGTAAATGTTCTGTTTAAATACTGAAACAAAGATCCCTTTCCAAAAACATCAAGGTCGTAAGAGTATGGATGATCACGATTGATATAATCAGCGCCATCGTTAAAAAAAGAATAATTATTATTTATTACCTCCTTTTCCTCACTATTAATTTTAATAAGATTTTTGTAATGATTTAATAAATCTGTTTGTTTGAAATAACGGACAACAAATATTATAAACAATACTAAGAAGGCTATACCACCAGAAAACTTTAATAAGGTGATTTCTTTAAAAAGCAATACAAATAAAGCAATTGCTATAATAAATGAAAAGAATCTTAAGAAACTCAAAATAGTTAATCTCTTACAAATTTTAACTTCTTCTTTTAAAAAAGTATGAATTCTTTCATTATAATTTTTTTCAATATCAGCTATTCCCATGTCATGCAGATTTCAGATTTTTCAATTCCATCTCAATCTTTTCTCTTACCATATTTGAGATACTTCTGGTATTTAGATGTTCGTATTCACTATAAGGTATTTCATCAAGAACTTTTATTTTGATTTTATGCTTTCCTTTAAAATAAAAGTTTGAGCTTATAAATTCGCAACCAGACATATGCGGAAAAATAAATTCGTAACATTTGATACCTATTTAGTATAAAATCAGTTCTACAAAAATATTATTTTAATTTAATAATTTATTTTCACTATAAATTATTTTCAAAATTGGTATATTTTTTGATTATTAATATTTTACTTATTAATTTCACAGCAAAATTAAAACTATTTGTTTTAACTTTTTAAGAACTATATTATGAAAATAAAACACTTAATTATCGGGGGTCTTGCATTGCTAATGAGTTTACCTCTATTCGCACAGGAAGAGAATACAAAGTTAGATACTATTTTTATGTTGGGTAGGCGGAAACTTATTGTAGAAGTACGAAACATTTCTTCGTCAACAGTAAGATATTCAGCGCCTGGATCGGATGAAACTATTACAATAGAGAGAAAACAAATACAGAAAATAATTTTCAGTAACGGAAGAAAAGAAGTTTTCAATAAACCGGTAATGATGATGGTTGAAGCGGGAGACTGGAAAACAGTAATACTTACTGATAGAAAAAATGATGTTGAGGGTTTATATGAATTAGGTAAGGTTGATGCAAAATCATCTGCTGGAAGCCGCAGTGCAAAATCAGCTCAGAAAAGCGCAAGAATAAGACTTCAGAAAAAAGCTGCTAATTTAGGAGGAATGATTGTGTTAATAACCAGAGAAGAATCTGTAGGAGGATTTGGGGAGCCACCTACTTATGAAGTTTCAGGGATTGCATATGGATTCGAACCACCTAAAAAAGAAGAAGAAAATTAAAAAAGGGAGCGTTTGCTCCCTTTTTGTTTATTTCGTTATAATCCAGTTTCCTCTAAGCCTTGAATAAATACAACATCTTTCGGTATTCTTTCTTTTTGAATCCTATATAAATCGTCCAATAATTCGTCTCTTATAAATCCTTTTTCATTAATTAGATTTTTTGCAGCCTCATAATTCCCGTCGCCC
The DNA here is from genome assembly GCA_030668615.1 of Bacteroidales bacterium. Classification (GTDB taxonomy): domain Bacteria; phylum Bacteroidota; class Bacteroidia; order Bacteroidales; family UBA12077; genus UBA12077. The sequence goes on from DAOUTQ010000167.1 coordinate 4,290, forward strand.
TGTATTACCAAAATTTCTTCAGATAAATTTAACATCGCTTCTTTCATCTTTTCAAAATCAATTTTATACTTTCCTGTTTTCTTGTTGCGAGAAAATGCTCCTGCTTCTTCGAAATAATAAAATCTAATCATATTTGCCACACCCTGATCATTTGAAATTCCAAACCGAACAGATCTAAAAACATCAGCCATGTAGGTTACGTAATTATCCATCAAATCATCACCATTCATTTCACCCATATCATAAAGCTTTGTAACAAAATACAAACTGAGGATATCATTTTTGCATTCTTCAATTATATTATAGTTTTCCTTAAGAGCATCTCTTACAGTTCCTTTATTATTAATTGTTTTTTTACATCCAAGAGCACTTCCAACTTCATAAAACATGGTGTTTTCAAAAAATGCTTTTGATTTTACATGATTTATTTGATCTTCATCAATTAACAATTCACTAATTGGCTTTAAAATTTTATTAAATTTTGCTTCCAGAACATTTTTAAATTGCAATTTTCTACTTCCAACCTTTAACTGCACTAGCCCATCAATAGGTAAAGTAATTGCTATTTTTTTACCACCAGTATTCCAATATCCTGAACAATAAATTACATCGTACACCATGATATCAGATAATTCACCAGGCATTTCCGCTTTATATTTTTCTTCAACAGGAAGGTTTTTTTGTAAATAATCAAGCAATAAAGAATATTTCTCAAGATCTTTACTTGATTGTTTATCCTTTATTAATATCATTGACTGATAAGATGTTTTAGTATAATACAAACGATCTTCAGCATCCTCAATTGGTCCGACAATAAAATCAATCAGGTTATCTTTCATCTCCATCCAGGCAATATTGCTCATATAATATTTATCTGTTAACAGTGCATTTGCGCGTAATTCAAGATATTTTTTCAGGCCTTTATCATCTGATAAGGCAGCTGCTTCATTCATTAATTTAGCAATTTTTACTAAAATATCATGATAAGCCTCATGATAGGAAATAGTTAATAAACCACCCAGTTCATTTCTGCGAATTAAAGTATATAAACTATATTTATCCAGATCTGAAAACTCATCAAACTCCTGATAAGACATATCAATCGGATAAAAATTAGCCCCATCATATCGTTTCCCCACTCCCTCAACAAATGATTCCATTCCTCCTAACCTATCCCAAGGACCATAATTAATACTAAAATATTTTAAAACATCTTCATCTTTTATGGATTCCCTTATCTCATTTTGTTTTAAGCATGTCTGGACCCAATATAATTCATCAACTAGTTGAGCTGCTTCAAAAAGAAGTGGAAGCATTTTCTTCTGATTCTCACTTAAAATAGTTAAATCAGATTCCAGTTTTACATCAGCATAATTAGCCAGAAGCTTCTCCATTTTTGACTTTGGTATTGAATCGTCTTTTTTATTTGTTTTTGTACACTGAATAAATAAAAAAGAGAATAAAATAGTGCTGATAATTATTACTTTTTTCATAATCAAGAATTTACAGGTTAAGTTAAGATGTTATTAGTATATAAGAGAATTAGCGATAATCAATTAAAAATACGAAAAAAACCAATGGATGTCAATTATTATTTATTAAAAAGCGCAGGTGGTAACATAAAGGGCGTTAGAGGGAACTGTTTTGTTAATTAAAGAAAGCAGGTAAAATCTCTGTTATTGGAACAGCTGTATAAGTTATATTCTCCAACACTTCACGCATTGATTCCGATTCATGCTTTACGCCCTTCAATTTGCTTTCAATATTAATAATCGCTTGTTCTTCAAGAAAACTACATAGTATTTTAATATCTTTTATATATCCTTTTTCAACCAATAACTGGACATCTATATTTCCTTCTGAAGTTATGTGAGATTTCTCAAAATTATATTTTGGCGAATATCCAAAATTCCATTCCCATGTTTTATATTTTTCGTTTACCAGTCTATTAATATGCTCTATATCGTTATTTGTAAATTCATAAACAACTGTATCCTTATCACTTGAAATAATATGTGTAAGAATTTTATTATAAAACTCCATTACAGTTATTTTTTCATATAGATGATCAACAATATTAGTAACACGACTTCGTACAGATTTTACTCCTTTATCTTGATATATTAATGGATTTACTTTTAAAGCTTGCGAAAGAGTAGATATTTCTGATGAAAACAATAATGTTCCGTGATGTAAAACACGTTTTTTAAATACATGTTCCGCATTTCCCGATATTTTTTTACCTTCGATCATAATGTCATTTCTACCCTCGAATTTAGCATCAACACCTAAATCGTGCAACACTTCTATTATTGGCCGGGTATATCTTTTAAAATCGACAAGATTTTGGTTGTCTTCAAAGTCCTGTCCCTGGCCCGACTGTATAGCTCTAATACCCACCTTATGATCTGATAAAATTTCATCAATATCAT
>DAOUTQ010000200.1 GCA_030668615.1 Bacteroidales bacterium
AGCAAAAATATGCTTCACTTCCAGAAACAATATCAAGCTCATATTTTTTTACCATAACGTCTAAATCTGCACCAGTAAGGTTTTTAACATAAACAGGTACTTCAACAAGATTTTTATCACTCTCAAAAGTTACTAATAAGGAATCATCAACAATTTCTGAACCATCTGCCTTTACTAATTTAATGCTTTGTGCACTAATGTTTATGGATAAAAAAAGTATTATAAATGTAGAAAGTAAAATGTTTTTCATAAATACATATTTAAAGTTAGTAAGAGAGCTAATTATGAGCTCAAAAATAAAACTAAAATTGATAAAAACGACTTTTTAGTCTTTAATTCCCAGATTAAATTTAAGTTATATTAATAAACTTTAACATTTTGTTTCCGTATAGATAGGTATAGTTTTTGTTATTTTGTATATTGAATAATTAAAACAGTGCATATGAAAAGATTTATACTCCTAATTATTTCTGTTTTTGCAATAAGCTTTTCGTTTGCTAATAAAAATGTTGAGCTTTCAGATTTAGAAGAAAATCTTAGTCAAATTGATACTTCCACGGTTAATTTTTACGAATTACAAACCATAAAATTGTATCCAAATCCAGCTTCAGATCATATAATTATTGATTATGAAATAATTTATGTTAAAGAAGCAAAGTTGCAGATTTATAACTCAATAGGGGCGGTTGTTTTTTCAAAGGAACTAAAAGACAAACAGGATAAAATTAAAATTTCTGTGGCGGATTATAAAAATGGTTTATATTTTTGTTCTCTTCAGATTGATGGTAAATTGTTAAATACAAGAAAAATAATCGTTAATCATTAAATGAATATTTTTCCTTTAATATATTAAAAAGCTGCTGAACTCCTGTTCCAGCTTTTTCTTTTATAAAGGTTATATTATTGTTTTTTGTTCCAACGTCATTAGGATCAATTAAATAAATTGGAGTTCCATGAGGTGCATAATCTAAAAGACCAGCTGCAGGATAAACATTTAATGATGTGCCAATAACCACCATAATATCTGCCTTTTCACAGATTATTGCTGCTTCAGATATTTTTGGCACTGTTTCACCAAACCAAACAATATGAGGTCGGAGTTGAGATCCTTTTTCGCATGTATCTCCAAGCTTCAACTCCCAGCCGTCAATTTCATAAATTAAATTAGAATCAGAGGTACTTCTTGCTTTTTTTAGTTCACCATGTAAATGAAGAATATTTTTACTTCCGGCTCTTTCGTGTAAGTCGTCAACATTTTGAGTTACAATTTGTACATTAAAATATTTCTCAAGTTCAACTAATCCTCTGTGTCCTTCGTTTGGCAATGCTTCCAGAAGTTTTTTTCGTCGTTCGTTATAAAATCTCATAACCAACTCTGGATTTTTTTCCCAAGCTTGTGGACTGGCAACTTCCATCACATCATATTCTTCCCAAAGACCGCCCATCTCACGAAAAGTTTTTATACCGCTTTCGGCACTTATTCCTGCACCTGTTAACACAACAAGATTTTCCATATCAAATAAATTTTATACAAATTAGAAATTTTAAACCGAATAAAAAAGAAGATTTCTTTTTAAAAAATATTCAGAATATTACATTTAATTTTTAGTATTTTAGCTGATTATCTCTTGTTTAATAAAGCGCTGAATACCTGTTGAGTAAAACTCTATGATTGATTATAATACTATACAAAGAATAATTGATACTGCCGAAATAACGGAAGTCGTTCAGGATTTTGTTACTCTTAAAAAGAGAGGTGTAAATTATTTGGGCTTGTGTCCTTTTCATAACGAAAAAACACCTTCGTTTACAGTTTCTCCATCGAAAGGAATATATAAATGTTTCGGCTGTGGTAAAGGAGGAAATTCAGTAAACTTTATAATGGAACACGAGCATCTTGGTTATCCCGAGGCTTTAAAATATCTTGCGAAGAAATATAATATTGAAGTTGTTGAAAAAGAGCTTACTGCAGAAGAAATTCAACAGCAAAACGAGCGTGATAGTTTGTTGGTTGTAACCAAATATGCTAATTCTTATTTTCAGGATAAACTTCATAAGAATAATGATGGAAGGGCAATTGGTTTAAGTTATTTTAAGGAACGTGGTTTTCAAGAAGATATAATTGAGAAATTTGAGTTAGGATACAGCCTTGATGTCAGAGATGCATTTACAGTAGCAGCAAAAGAACAAGGCTATAAATTAGAATTTCTTGAAACAACAGGATTAACCATTGTAAACGATAATGGGAACTTTGATCGTTTTCGTGGTCGTGTAATATTTCCTATTCACGGATTATCGGGTAATGTAATTGGTTTTGGTGGTCGTATTTTAAAAACAGATGCGAAGGCAGCAAAATATTTGAATTCTCCCGAATCAGATATTTATCATAAGAGCAGGATTTTATATGGTATGTATTATGCCAAAAAATCCATTACACAATTAGATAAATGTTTTCTTGTTGAAGGTTATACCGACGTTATCTCAATGCATCAGTCGGGTATTGAGAATGTAGTTGCATCTTCAGGAACATCATTAACCGTTGATCAAATAAGGTTAATAAAAAGATTTACGCCAAATGTTACTATCATTTATGATGGTGATGCTGCAGGAATAAAAGCTTCGTTGAGAGGAATTGATCTGGTACTTGAGCAAGGATTAAATGTTAAGGTATTGTTGTTGCCGGAAGGAGAAGATCCGGATTCGTTTGCAAAAAGTAAAAGCTCAACCGAGCTAACTGAATATATTGAAAAAAACGAAGAAGATTTTATTACATTTAAAACAAGGCTTTTATCAAAGGATACAAAAAATGATCCGGTAAAAAAGGCGAACCTTATAACTGATATTGTAAGATCGATTTCTGTAATTCCCGAAACAATTATCAGAACTGTATATATTAAGGAATGTAGCAATATTTTAGATATCGACGAAAAGGTTTTATACAGTGAGATAAATAAAATTCGTCGTAAAAATTTCGATAAAGAGTATAAAAAAACAATTTCTCCTGAAGATAATTTTAAGTCTGCAATTCCTTCTGTTCCTTCATTTGTTGATGACGTATATTCTGAATCACAGGAAAAAGAATTAATTCGATTGTTATTGCATTATTCAGATAAAACTTTGTATACATATCAGGAAGATAAATATGATGAGCCACGCAATGTATCCGTTGCGGAATATGTAATAAGTGAAATGCTAAACGACGATCTTGAGTTTAAGAATCTGATTTATAAGCAAATATTCCTGGAGTATCTTGAAGCTGTAAACAAAAGTGAATCTCTTGAAAGCAAGCATTTTATTTATCATTCAGAACCTCAAATAAGCAAACTTGCTGCTGATTTACTTAGTACATCGTATACCTTGAGTAAAATTTTTAAGAAAGGTGGAGCCAATATTGAAACCGAAGAACAGAAACTCAAGCAGATTGTTCCTGAAACTATTATTGCATACAAAAGAAAAATTCTGGAAATAGCGCAAAGCAAGGCAAAGGAGAAGTTAAGAGAAGTGGAGAATATAAAACTTTCTTTGGAAGAAACGAATAAACTACAAAAGGAATTTATGCAGATTTCATCCGTTATAAATTCTATTTCTAAAGATCGTGGCTGGGTTGTTTTTAAATAAAATAACCGGTTAAAAATTGTAACCGGCTATTCCATAAGAACCTAAAATATAATCAATCATATAAAAATTAAGAGTTTTCTTCTGGTAACTCTGAATACCAATCTACTTTTCGTGATAAGTACATAACAATTGCTAGTGCAATAAACAACCCAATGCTACCAAGTAATAAAGAAAAATCCTGTAACTCAAGTATAGTAAATAGAAATCCATAAAGTACAATTAATACAAGAGCAACAATTACAGTAAGTTTTTTGCTTTTAAGCATACTATATGAATAAGAAGTTATTAATGTAATAATTGCAACACTTGCTATTAAGTAGGCAAGATTAAAACTGATTTGTTCGGATAATGATAAAAGGAGTGTGTAAAATACGCTTAAACCAATACCTACCAGTAAGTATTGTATAGGATGAATTCTCTTTTTGTTTAGAATTTCGGTAAAAAAGAAAATTAGAAAAGTGAGTGAAATAAACATAATAGCATATTTCACAGAACGATTTGATTTTTGGTAGTGATCAACTGGAAGCAAAAGCTTTACTCCAAACTCAGAACCTTCAATTGAAAATGAACTTCCAAGCCATTTTTGAGGATAAGATCTGTTCAAATGCAGGACTTTCCAATTTGCTTTAAAACCACTTTCTGTAATTTCTCTTTCGTTAGGTAAAAATGATCCTTCGAAACCTGGATCTGTCCAATCAGAAGTTAGATTAACATTCGTTTCTTTGCCAACCGGAGTAAAATACAATGATTCGCTTCCATTTAAATTAAGATCAAATTCAAAATTGTAAGTTGACGAATCATCAAAATCAATTTTTGCAGAAATGCCCTTATAATTGAAGTTTTGATTGTTTATTCCGGGATTTACTTCTGTATTATTTTTGTTCCATTTAACACTGATAGTATCTTTTATTCCTCGCATATCGGGTATGCGAATAATTAAAGTTGCATCGTCCCACATAATGTCAGAATCTGGCACTTTCCATTGACTAAAATCAGGTTTATTAAAATAGCCGTTAAATTTTAATTCTGAATTGTAAACCACAACCTTATAAATGCTTCGGTAACGAATCTCAGGATTTATTTTACCGTTTATATTTAACTCTTCGGGAAGAAATTGAGCATAATTAATTTCTTCAACAATTTTATTGTCTTTTTTATAATAGCTTTTATATGGTATTGAGATTATTGGACCTGCAATAGTCTGTTGGTTACCCCATTTATAACTAACTTCGCTTATTACCGAATCTCTGAGCGAACTCCTTTCGTAAACTAAATTTTTAATCATTCCGGCCGGAATAAGAAGAGCAAGAATCATTAATCCTATAATTATAAATTTTACAGTAATTGAATTTTTAAACTGAAAGCGTGAAGTTGTTTTTTCTGACATTTTTTA
>DAOUTQ010000011.1 GCA_030668615.1 Bacteroidales bacterium
AATTTATTGAATATAAAACCTTTGGGAAAAGTGTGCAAGGACGTGATTTACCATTTTTAATTATAGATAAAAACAAAAAATTTAATCCCGAAAGTGTAAAAGAATCAGGAAACGCAATATTGTTTATCGAAGCGTGTATTCACCCAGGCGAATCGGAAGGTAAAGATGCAGGATTAATGCTTATTCGTGATATTGTAATTCATAATAAATTTCCAAAACTGTTTGAAAATACAACTCTCCTTTTTATTCCTATTTTTAATACTGATGGACACGAAAGATTCAGTGCTTATAATCGTATAAATCAGAATGGGCCAAAAGAAATGGGTTGGCGTACAACAGCCGAAAACTTGAATCTAAACCGTGATTTTCTTAAAGCAGATGCTCCTGAAATGCAGCAATGGCTAAAACTATTTAATGAGTGGTTACCCGATATGTTTATTGATATACATACCACTGATGGCGCTGATTATCAATACTCCATGACCTATGGAATGCATACTATGGGCGATATGAACGCAGAACATTCCGCTTGGCAAAATGATTATCTGGCTGATGTGGAAGAAAAATTAATGGACGATGAAGTTTTAATGTTTCCTTACGTATCTTTTCGACGATGGCACGATCCACGAAGTGGATTAATCAGAAGAACTGCTACTCCCCGATTCTCAACTGGTTATGTGGCAAATCAGAACAGACCTGCCTTACTTGTGGAAACGCATATGCTAAAGGATTATAAAACAAGAGTTGAAGCTACATATCATTTGTTAAGACACACTATAGAATACACTGATAAACATTACAGCACATTAAAGTCAACTAATGAAACAGCAGATCAAGAATCAAAGAATCTTGCTGGAAAAGAATTTGTGATAGATTACTATACTTCTAAGGATGACAGCACTATGGTTCTATTCAAAGGTATTGAATACGATATTGTGCATAGCGATTTAACCGATGATATTTGGGTACAGTTTAGCGATAAGCCAAAAAATTACGAATTGGTATTATTTGATAAATTAATGCCTGGAACGAAAGTAGTATTACCTGATGCATATATTATTCCTGTGGAATGGACAGAAGTAATTAAGCGCATTAAAATGCACGGAATTGAGTATACTACCTTAGCTGAAGCAAAAGAGTTTGAGATTAAAACTTGTAAATTCAGTAATGTTTCCTTTGCTAACTCTCCATATGAAGGCAGGCAAATGGTGCAAGATTTTAATATGGAAGAAATAACTATGAATAAAACCTTTCCTACTGGTTCAGTTATTGTACATGTAAATCAGCGTACAGCAAAAATTATTGCTCATTTGCTTGAACCTGAGGGGCCTGATTCGTTTGTTAGTTGGGGATTTTTTAATTCTATATTCGAGCGCAAAGAATATGTAGAAACCTATGTTATGGAGAAAATGGCTCGCGAAATGATAAAGGAAAAGCCGGAATTACTTGAACAATACGAGCAAGCTGTAAAGGATAATCCTGAATATTACAATAATCAATGGGTAAAACTATTTTGGTTTTTCGAAAGAACTCCATATTGGGATCAACAAAAAGACGTTTATCCTGTAGGTAAAATTTACAATACAAAATTATAATACTCAAAACCTTTTAATCTGTGAAACTCCTAATTTTAGGATTATTTTCTCTATTGATAATTATTCATTTCATTGATATAAGTTACATAACTTATAAGTTTTGAATTTGCACCTAATTTATAACGTTTGATTTGTAAGCTTACCGAAATAAAAAACTCCTTTGAAAAATTCAAAGGAGTTTTTTTTAAATGCTTTATAATACTTATAAGCCAAGTTTCTCTTTTAAATCATCAATACTTAGTTCATATTCAAATGCGTCGTACACTTCATAATAATTGTCTTTATCATAAACATAATTATATGCAAAAACTGCAAATTGTAGTCTGTCCTCTTCGTACGTTAATAGTTTCATAACATCGTGCACCTGAGAGCTAGTTAAACACTTATTCTTTGCAATATCTTTAGCAGTTGTAAGCTTAGTATCCTCAAAATCCTTAGAACTAATGTTAGCTTTTATTTTTGCAAATTCTGAACCTGAAGTTGCATAAGCACATCTTCCGGTTTTAATGGGTTCTTCTTCGATATAATCTGACGATCCAGTATACTCTGTAGTAGTTGTAGTACTTACTCCGGAAACGCTCATTGAGATATTCATGCTTTCTTCTGTTGTTGTTTCGCCTGAAACAGATACATCAACATTCATTGAAACAGAAGCATTTTCTGATGCATTAGTAGAAACGTTAATATTTGTCGATACGTTTTCTGTTAAAACCGTTGATTCATCTTCATAAGTAACAACTTCTTCAGAAACAGAGTATTCTTCTACATTGCTGTCCTCAGAATTATATGCTTCAAAATTGCTCACTTTTAATTTATATTGGCCTTTTTTATTTTGCTTAATAATAAATACCATTTTTTGATATTCGCCTTCGAGCCCTCTTAACATTACATTCTTTTTAATTGCCGGAATACTTACGTTCAAGAATTCAATTTTTAAAACAGCCATCTCATTTTCATTTTTTACATTGGCAACTCTCGATTGTGGCTTGTTATTTATTTTTTCTCCATCAACATACAAACTAAACTTTTCACCATCATCAGAGAAAGCAGTAAAAATACTATGCTGAGAAAAGGCAGTAAATGCAAATAAGGCAATAATTAATAATGTAAACAGTTTTTTCATAATTGTTGATTTTTAATTAATATTTGTGTAAAATAATGCTTTTTTTTAAAACATAATTGATTTTTTCAAAATCTTTCCAGATTTGAAATCTGTTGCTTTTTTGCAAAAACAATGCCACAGTTGCAAACGCAAATACAATCGAAAACAGGCCGTATCTAAAATCTTAAAAGGTTTGAGTATTAGATTAATGGAGTAATGAAGTTAATTGAATTTAATTTACAAAATAAGTGAAAAAAGTCAATCCTGAATTCAGCGAATTTATTAATAATTAAATTCTTATTACTTTTCAATAACTCTAATACATTTTTTTGGTAAAAAGTTCATTACTCAAGATCTGAAGCAAGTCTTATCCCAGTGAATTGCCAGCGTTTTTCGGGCTGAAAAAAGTTTCTATAAGTAACTCTGAAATGTTCAAAGGATGTTGCACATGATCCTCCACGTAGTACCATTTGATTAATCATAAATTTACCATTGTATTCGCCTAAGACTCCTTCAGGTTGTTTATAACCAGGATAAGGCAAATATGCACTATTGGTCCACTCCCACACATCACCAATTAACTGATATGAGCTTTCTTTTCGTGCCAATGGATGAAACAAATTGTTATCCTGAAAATTAGACAAATTGTAATCCAATTCTGTAGCATATTTTTTTACTGCAACCTCCCATTCAAACTCTGTTAATAATCTCATTTTTTTCCATCTGGCAAATGCATCAGCTTCGTAAAAACTAACATGAGTAACTGGTGCGTCAGGATTTATTTTCTGTAATCCATTGGTTAAAGTATATTCGTAATACTTTCCATCAATTAAATGCCAATATAAAGGCGATTTAACTTCGTTTTGTTGTACCCAACCCCAACCATCCGACGACCATAATTCGAAGCGTTTATATCCTTCACTCATAATGAAATCGACATATTCGCTATTGGTTACCAACATATCAGAAAACATAACTCCATTCAAGTAAACTTTATGCTTTTTTTCTTCATTATCGAAATGAAACTTATCACCCTCATATCCTACTTCAAATAATCCTTCATTTATCTTCAAAAAGTCTGGATCAACAAATTTTGCCAGTTTATCAAGAGATTTATCGTATTTAAGCTTATAAGATGGAAAAAGAGGATTATGTCCAAGAATATATTTTATGTCAGTAATTAGTAATTCCTGATGTTGTTGTTCATGATTTAAGCCTAACTCAATTAAATCCAGCACTTCATCATTTACTTTTTTAGAAAGGAAAATTTCCATGTTTTCATCAGTTATTTCTCTGTAATGGATAGTTTCTTCTACAGTCGGACGTGTTAAATTTCCCCTGTTTATACGAACTATTCTTTCTCCTAAACTTTCATAATAACTATTAAAAATATAGTTGTACTTCTTATTATAAAATTGATAATCCTTAATATTTTCTTTCAGAATTAAAACTTCGAAAAACCAGGTTGTATGACCCAAATGCCATTTCGGGGGACTAACATCTTCTATTGGCTGAACAACGTAATCTTCTATATTTAAAGGTTTGCATATTTCAACCGTTCTTTGTCGTACTTCTTTATATTTGTTGAGTAAACTTTCTTGTCTTTCCATGGTCAAAGAATTTTAATCTGAATGATTTTGATTAATTCTTATTAATACTAATTTTACGTTTTAATATTTAAAACAAATTTAAACTATAATACAATCATGATGAAAAAAAGTTTTGTAATTATTTTATCTGTAGTTGCTTTGATATTTGTACAATGTACAAATACAGCTATTGATAACAAAGTATCCGATCAGAAAAATATAAATGATCAGGTAATTGAGAACACTCAAAAAGCACTATCTGAAAAATATGGTTCCGAGAATGAGGAACTAATTAGTCGTGGTGTAAAACATGCTGCATCTCTATGGAGAACTTCTGACGGAACAACTTCAGAGTTTGAAAACTTCTGTTTAGATCAGTATATTTCTAACGATTCTATTAAGGAAGTTATTTTTAATAAAATTTCTAAGAATTTTGAATCATTGTGGGGTCATGGAAATAAAATTATACTTGACCTGAATGAAAACATGCATCTTAACAATGGCCCTTATCACAGTATTGATGCCATGTTTGCTGCATATAGTCCGGGATCACACTTTGCTGACGATTTTTACTCCAATAAAATAGCGTTTGTAATAGCATTAAATTTCCCTCCATATTCACTGGATGAAAAAAATGAAATTGGTCAAAAATGGAGTTCACTGGAATGGGCCTATGCAAGATTAGGTGATGTTTTTACAGCACGTGTTCCAGCAGAATTATCACAAAAAATAGGAAATGCAAGTACAGGTTCCGATATTTATATTGCTGAGTATAATGTTTATATGGGACATTTATTAAACAATGCAAACGAAAAATTATTTCCAGAAGATATGGTTTTGTTGTCACATTGGAACTTACGCGACGAAATAAAATCAAATTATGCCAACCAGGAGAATGGGCTTGAAAAACAAGATATGATTTACAGTGTAATGAAGCATATCATAAACCAAACCATTCCTGAAGCAGTTATTAACTCAGGAGATTATGATTGGAATCCAATTGAAAATAAAGTTTATCAGGATGGAAACGAAGTACAGTTAACTGCAGAACCTAATGCAAGATATCAGGAGATATTAAATAATTTTCATGCAAGAAAAGCTACTGATGAATATCATTCCGAGTATAACACATTTGTAAAAAGAGCCTTTTCAGGATCAAAAGAAATTCCTCAGGAAGAAGTTGAAATATTATTTGACGAGTATTTATCATCACCAGTTGCGAAACAAGTTGGCAAACTTATTAAATCGCGCCTTGGTCGTGATTTAAAACCTTATGACATTTGGTATGATGGTTTTAAAGCCAGAAGCTCTATTTCTGAAAAAACCTTGAACGATATAACTCAGAAAAAATATCCAAACGAAAAAGCATTAGAAGCTGATTTAGGAAATATTTTAAAGAAATTAGGTTGGGAAAAGAGTAGAGCCGAATTTATTGCTTCGAAAGTAGTTGTTGATGCAGCTCGTGGTTCTGGTCATGCTTGGGGAGCACAAATGAAAGCTGAAAACGCACATTTACGTACTCGAGTTTCAGAAAAAGGAATGGATTATAAAGGTTATAATATTGCAGTTCATGAGTTTGGACATAATGTAGAACAAACTATTTCTTTACATGATGTTGATTATTATCTAATTAATGGTGTGCCTAACACTGCTTTTACAGAAGCTTTAGCATTTATTTTCCAGAAAAGAGATCTTCAGTTATTAGGTTTTACAAACGAAAATCCTGATAAGGAATATCTTGAGACACTTGATTTATACTGGTCGGTTTTTGAAATAATGGGTGTTTCAATGGTTGATATGAAAGTTTGGAAATGGCTTTATGCAAATCCTGAAGCAAATGCAGCACAGTTAAATGAGGCAACAGTTAATATTGCTAATGAAGTGTGGAATAAATATTTTGCACCTGTGTATGGAATTAATGATCAGCCTATACTTTCAATTTATTCGCATATGATAAATGCTCCTTTATATCTTGCAAATTATTCTTTTGGGCATTTAATTGATTTCCAGATTGAACAATACCTTGTTGGAAAGAATTTTTCTGACGAAGTTGACAGGATATGGAGTATCGGACAAGTAACACCACAGATTTGGATGCAAGAAGCTGTTGGAGAAAATATTTCAATTAAACCCATGATTAAAGCAACGGAAGAAGCTTTGAAACATATAAAATAATTAAAAATCAATATATTATGAAAGACCGGCAATAAATGCCGGTCTTTTTTTGTTTTTAAATAGACTCACACATAGAAACAATTCAAATAAATTATAAATACATCTTGTGATTTTTTTATATCTTTAACCATTGGCAAGAAAACATATAAGTTATGAGCGCAAAATTTTCGTTATATGCAAAATTGGGAATGATCCCAAAAACTTCGGTTTTAGAAGAAAAAGAAAATAAGTTAAAACAGGAGTTTGAAGACTTTACATCATACTCTGAGTCAGAAGAACTGGCCCGTTATAAGGAGCTTGAGTCTTTTATTACTTCAAAGGAATTTGAGGATATTAAAAAAGAAATAAACGGGAAAAAATATCCGAGTTCTGAGCCTTCAGAAAAAGAAAAAAAGTACAAAGAACAAAAGAAATCTAAACGAATTAAAACCTATTACCAGCTTAAGGATTCTAAAGAACTTAAAGATTATGAATCATTAAAAGACTCTGATAAGCTTGCCAATTATCAGGAACTGGATCAGTTTTATACATCTCCTGAATTTGAAGAGTTTAAAAAATCATTAATTCAGCAAAAAACAGAAAAAACTCAGGGAATTAAAGACAAACAGGCAAAGTATAAAGAGTTAAAAAAGAAGTATAAAGTTTTTTTCACTTTAAAAAACTCAAAGCAACTTGCTGATTTTAATAATTTTAATGGCTCCAAAGAACTGGATGATTACAATGAATTGAAAACCTATATTGAATCATTAAATTTTGATGCCTTAAAAATTGAGATTGAAAATCAGAAGAAGGCAAAACAGAATGAGTTTAGTGTTTATATTTCAAGACTTAATGAGTTAAAGCAAATAAAAAAATCAGTTAAAAAAGGTGAAGAATTTGCGGAAAATGAAGAATTTGAAAATATTAAAAACATTATCAGTTCAAAAGAACATAAAAAAGCACTTCTTAAACTGAAAATTGAAAATCTGGACGAACATAAAAAATTAAAAGAGTTTCAAAAACTTGAAAAGTCGTCAGTTTTTAAGAATTACTTTAAATTTGGTGATTCTGATAAGTACAAAAACTACCTACAACTTAATGGTTCAGAAGAAATTGAGGTTTATATAGAACTTGAGAAAGGAGTTAATTCTTCTGAATTCAAGACACATATTGACGAAGTTAAAAACCTAAAGTTTGAGAATACCGAAGAGTTTAAAAAACTGCAAGAATATAAATCTCTTAAAAAATCAGCAGAAATTAAGCAGTATTTTAAGTTTAAGGATTCAGAAAAGCTTAAGATATATATGGAATTAAATGAATCACAAGAGATTACAGATTATGAAGACTTAGAGGTGTATATCAACTCCAATGAATTTGCAGAAGAAAAGAAATACTTATTAACGAAAGATAAATTTAAATTATCGGAGGAATTTAAGCAATCAGAGGAGTTTAAGGAACTTAAGAGTTCAGAAAAAATTAAATGGTATCAGAAATTAGAGAAAAAGAATGATTTTGATAAGCTTAACGAATGGCAACTTACATTTGAAGATAATTTCGATAGCTCTAAATTGGATTCTGAAAAATGGCTTGCTGGTTATTATTGGGGAAAAAATTTGTTAAAAGATAATTATGTTCAAGTTAATGAAAAACAGTTTTTCACTGAAAATAACGTTGAATTAAGTAATAGCAATCTTAAAATTTCAACAAGACAGGAAAGTGTAGCTGGCAAAGTATGGGATCCTACTTTGGGATTCTATTCAAAAGATTTTGATTACACTTCAGGTTTAATTAATACTGGACAGTCTTTCAGGCAACAATATGGTTTATTTAAGGCTAAAATAAAACTGAATCACTCCTTCCCTGTGCATCACGCATTTTGGTTGTTAGGTGAAAAAATTACTCCAGAAATTGATATTTTTAAGTATGGTAAAAAATCTCCATCGAAACTTGAAGTAGCTAACTACTGGGATGGTGATGGAAAAGTTAAAAATAATAAGAAATCACTTGGAGGATTGAATTTTACAAAAGACTATTTCATTTATTCACTTGAATGGACAAAGGAAAAACTAGTGTGGAAAATAAACGATATTGTGTTATATGAACAAACACAGGGAATTCCACAAGAACCAATGTATATTATTTTAAGTTCTGGTATTAGTCAGGAAGGTAATCCTTCTGTTCCTTGCAATATGGAAGTTGACTGGGTAAGGGCTTACAGTAAAAATGAATAGTAAAGCTATGAATAGTAAAACTATTCTTCTTTTAATTCATCCAGTTTATGTTGAATTCGTACTAAAGCCTCTTCGAGTGATTCGTTGGGGCTTATATAATTATAATCACCCCAGAAGTTTTGATCATAATTAAAATCTTCGTCAATAAAAACTTTGTGTGGCGAAATTGTTTCACTTCTTTTAAATCTGGATACATCTGTTGTATCAAAATCATTGGCTGCAAATTCAAATACTGTTTTAAAATCAGTTGAAAAAAGTTTTCGTTTATATCTTGCTTTAAACTCTAACTCTCCTCTGGTAAGGTTAATGAAATATTTATTATTAATTTTTCGATAATTTATAAAATAACGTACCGAAGCTGCTTTTACCTGGGTTCTAATACTACTCTGCACAACAAGGTCTTTACCTGCTCTTTTTAAACCTTCATCTGTTAAATTAAATCTTAATGCTAAAATAGCCAGATCCTCTGTATTTATGTAGATTGAACCTTCAAAAGCATTATTTTCTATATAAATCTTTGGTTTAAAGTAAATAACATAGGAAGGACTATTATTATAATTTACAACTTCCTTAAGGTAAAAATAATAATATTGTAACATATCGCTTCTGAGAAAATTTAATGGATTTTTAATTAAATCAAGGTATAAACTTGCAGACATTCCACCCTGTAATTTAAGAGAAATTGTATCAGCCGATGAGTAAAACTCATTCTTTCTACTTTTTAAAAGTTTGATTTGATCTGAAAAAAAACCAGAATATGGACTTTTATAGACTTTCATTACGGCTTCTGTAATAGATGTAAGTTCATTTTGTTCAGTAACCATTTCTCTATAAAACGATGTAATGTAATATGGATCATTATAATAATTCTCATCAATTTTATCCAGAGCCTCTCGTATAATTAATTCGGCATTACTCATTACGAAAACAACTTCCTGAATTTGAAAATTATCTTCTTTTAAATAGATTATATTTTTACTATAAGAAAGTTGATTAATTGGTATGAATGCATTTCTGTAACCTATAAAAGAAACTACAATTTTATCCATAAGGTTGTCTTTATCTAGTTTAAGAACAAACTGACCTTGCTCATTAGATACTGTACCTGTACTTTTTCCAAATACAGAGACATTGGCATATGAAAGTGCTTTTTTTGTATTTATATCTATTATAGTTCCTTTAATAATTAAAGAATTACTTTTTTCTGAAAAACTATTCAGTGACACTAATCTATTAAAAGAATTTTTCTTGCAAATAATAATCTGTTTATCAACAATCTTACATTCAAGTGTTGTATCGTTTAATATTTCTTTGAGTATATTATGAACCGAAATATTTTCGAAGCTTCTTTTTATTTCGGTATTGGTTTTAACCAAATCTGAGTTGTAAGAAAACTCATAACCAGTAATTATTCCAATATCATTTAATACTTCTAATAAATTAATATTTTTAGCCTTATATGATATAATACTATCAAGAGGATTATTATTTTGCGAAGAAACTTCGTTTGAAAAAAAAGAAAAACCCATGATTATGACGGTGATAATCATGGGTTTAAATATATTTCTTAAATAGTTAATCATAGAGTAATTTTATATAATCGTTAAAATACTGATTATTTTTAAATTAACTATCCTGTTTTATCAAATATATTTTGTCGTTTTTATATTCTACTTTTAAATCAAATGTTACACATATTACATTTAGTACAGAGTTAATTTCTTGATTCACAAAGGTAGATGTGTATTTTAAATTTAATACTTGCTGATTTTCGCAGATAATACTTGTATTGTACACCGTATTTAAAATATGAATAACATCAGATATTTTGTCTTCACGAAATATAATTTCACGCGTTTTCCAAGCAATTATATTATTATTCGTATTAATTGTCTTTTCTAACTTGTTTTTTGTTAATACTCCTACATTACCTGGTTTAATAAGCAGTTTCTCACCACCGTTATTTTTACGTTTTAATTCAACCAATCCTGTTTCAACAAAAACTTCTACATTACTTTCTGATATTCTTGTATTTACATTAAAAGATGCGCCTAATACTCTAACTTCAGCGTTATCAGTTTCAATAACAAAAGGTTTTTCAGGGTTTTTAGTAACGTTAAAGAAACCTTCTCCAGTAAGCTTTACTTTTCTCTCAGTACCAGTAAATTCTTCCGGATATTGCAGTTTGCTTTCTGCATTCAGAGAAACAACAGAACCGTCGGGTAATGTTATTTGTTTATTAATTTCATTTTTAGCAGTTATTTCGGTTATGTTATAGTAACCATTCTTTAAGCTCGTGTAATATTTTGTTGTAAAAAATCCAACACTTACTAAAAGAATTATAGCTGCAGCATATTTTAGTAAGAAAGGAAACTGTAATTTCCTCACTTTACGCTCTTCTTTTAATGGCAGAGCCTGCTCATCTTCCTGTATTCTGCCTTTTAACTTCTCCCAAGCCGAATCTACATTAATTTTATTCATCGATTTATTTATATTTATAATTTTAAGATCTTGTTTTGCCTGATTAAATAATAATTTATTTTCCTCACTTTCATTTATCCAATTAAATAAATAATCTATTTCATCTTTATCGCATTCATTTGTAAGATACTTTGCGATAAGGTCCCAATATTTATTATTTATGTTTGCTTCCATAGTTTTCCCCTTTTACATTGAACTATACAGCTTCTGCGTATTCTTTCAGATTAGATCTGAATTGTTTTAGCGCCTTTCCCATATTTGCTTCAACTGTCTTTATTGATATAGACAACTTATCAGCAATTTCATGATATTTAAGACCTTCATATCTGCTCATTTTGAATATTTTTCGGCATCGGTCAGGTAATGAGTTTAAGGTCTTATTAATTACTTTAGAGAGTTCTTTTGCATTTAATTCATCAACCGGATTAACGCTATCATTAACATAATGAGATTTATAATAGTTTTCATATTTAATGTCCAGATTACGCTTTCGTATTTCCTGCAAACAATTATTTTTAACAGCAGTATATAAATATGCTTTTAAAGAAGTTTTAATATTTAAAGTCTTTTTATTTTTCCATATATTATAAAAAGTATCTTGTATTATCTCTTCAGCTTGCTCTAAATTCTTGAGATATACCATAGCAAACTGGCATAGCTTTTCATAATAATCCTTAAAAAGAACTTCAAATTGCCGAATATCACCTCTATTAATATTCACTATTATTTTTTTATTTTCAGAATTCATGAATTTTTGCAATCATTTATCATTAAAAATAAAATAATATTATCGTTTATACAAAGCTCACTTTAAAAACTTATGGTCAGTTACTTTCTTACTGACCATAAGTACCTGTAAATCACTCTGATTAAGAACTAACCTCACCCTAAAATCAAAAAACTTAATCGCTTTTCAATTACATGATAATAAACTTAGATTTTACCCTACGTTTTTTGTAAATAATTTTGTTTTAGAAAATATTTATTAAAAAATATAAAAAAGGCAATGTTGCCAAGGATAGTACGGTAGAAAGAAATAAATTTTCAGTTGCATGTATATCATCACTTCCGAATCTTTTTGCTAATACAACAACCATTGCCATACAAGGCATTGCAGTTTGCATTACAACCACTGTTTTAGCAATATTTCCGATATGAATGCCAAAAACAAGTGAGACTGCATTTATCAACAATAACAAAACAAATGGAACCAAAAGCATTTTATTAAAAATCAACATATAAATTTCTGGCTTTTTAAATGCTGTAATCATAGGATTTCTGGCTAATACAGCTCCAATATATAGCATAGCAAGGTAAATTGTTGTTTTCCCAAGCCCCGATATTGGATTGTAAATGTATTCAGGAAATCTAATCCCAAAGGCAAGCATTAATATACCAATTGCAAACGAAATTGTATTTGGATTAACAAGATGTTTAAGACTTTCTCTGAATTTAAGGTTTCCGGTATTATTAAATTCAAATACTCCTACGGTCCAAATATAAATATCTTGTGTTAAATGAAAAATTACGGCATATAATAAACCTTCTCCACCTGGAAATAATGCAGAAAATAAAGGATAACCAAGAAAAGCAACATTTCCTAACATAGTATGTATTACATGAATATTCCCTTTTTTACCATCAATGCCAATTAATTTACGTGAGAGCTTTCCTGTAATATACAGTAGAAGTATTCCAACATGAGATGCAATAAAAACAAGCATGCTATTGAATAATATTTCACGGTTTAGTTCAACATGTGAAACAGAAGAAATAATTAACGCAGGAAGTGTAATGTTAAAAACTATAACGGCTATACTATTTTTAATTTCCTCGGTAATTACCTTTAATTTAGTAGCTATGACTCCTATCAGAGCTAAAAAACCGAGAATTAATATTTGATGGATAATAATTGAAAAATTCATTAATCTTAATTATTTTTTTAACAAACAAAGCTAGTAATTTACTTGGACAAAAGAATAGTCATTAGGTTTACTTAATAAAATCTAATTTAATATATAAATGGCTTACAGGTGATATTGTAGCATAACACAATATTATAATAGACTTATACCTTATTGATTTATTTTTAAAAAAAAGAATTTAATATTGATAATAAATCAGATCGTAAAAAAGGCTTTGAAAGATAATCATCACAGCCTGATTCGAAAGCTTTATTTTTATCATCGTTCATTGCAAAAGCTGTAACTGCAATGATTGGAATCTCAGGGAAAGATTTTTTAATTTTACTGGTAGCTTCCAAACCATCCATTACAGGTAATTTAATATCCATGAGTATTAAATCAGGTTTTTGTTGATTACAATACTCTATTACTTCTTTACCGTTATTTGCTCTTTTAATAGATATTCTGGTTTTTTCCAGAAATTTACATATCAGGTTATAATTACTATCTTCATCTTCTGCTATTATAATATTATAACCTGACCAATTGTGTTTTTGATCTGTTTTTACCGTAATATGATTTGAGTCTATGTTTTGAGTTGTACCTGAATTTGAAATAGTGAAATAAAAAGTTGATCCTTTTTTATATTCAGATTCTAACCAAATATCACCACCAAGCATTTGAGCGAGGCTTTTGCATATTGTTAATCCTAAGCCTGCTCCACCATATATTTTTCTTCTATCTCCTTGAATTTTATAAAATCTGTTAAAAATTTGTTTCTGTTCACTTAAAGATAATCCAATGCCTGAATCTTCTACAAAAAATTTAATTTTTTGATTATTCAATATATAACCAAACTTAATATATCCTTCATCAGTAAATTTTAAAGCATTATCAATTATATTCGTTAATATTTGCCTAAAACGGGTTTCATCGGTGTAAACTATAAGATTATTTTTACGATTTGGTTTAATAATACTTATATCTATATTTTCTTTATTTAACTCTTTTCTTTTTTCCAGAAATAACTGGTATAGTTCATTCAATATTTCATCAATATCACATTCATTTTTTCGTATAGTTAGTTGTTTTGATTCTATCTTAGCTATATCTAAAATATCATCAATCAGACGCAAAAGTATTTTACTATTATTTTCAACATGTTTTATAAATGTCTTTTTTTCATTCTCATCAATTTCCTGATCGTCTAATAATCCTGAGAAACCTATAATTGCATTCATAGGAGTTCTTATTTCATGTGACATATTTGTAAGGAAAGCACTTTTTAATTTATCAGATTCTTCAGCTTTTTCTTTTGCAATTTTAAGATCGGCTGTACGCTCCATAACAAGTTTTTCCAGGTGATTTCGATGTTGCTCTAATTCAATATTTTGTTGATTGACTTTAAATGTTCGCTCTTTAACTATTTTTTCAAGTTTTTTATTTAGATTTTTTAGTCTTCTTGTAAAGAGCCTTACGGTAATAATTATAAGTAAAATTAATGTAGTTACATATGTAAAATACGCATACAGAGTTCTGTGCCAAGGTGTTAAAATAATAAATTTGTAGTTAGCTTCATTGCTAATATTGCCATACGTATTAATTGCCCGCACCCTGAAAATATATTGCCCATGCTGCAAATGATTATATTCTTTATATTTTTTATCGGTAAAAGAAGACCATTCTTTATCAAATCCTTCAAGGAAATACTGATAGTTAAGATTGTCTTTATTACTGAAATCAGGAGTTGAATAATTAAAGGCTATATAATTTTCTTTACATTCAATTTTAGGTGTTCTTTTCTGTTTATTTTGATTAGATGTTCCATAATAAATAATAGAATCCTGTTTAATGGTTACTTTTCTAATTAAGGCATGGTATTTTAGGTTGTAATTTTTTATATCTTTTTGGCTGTCATACCTGAAAAGCAGTTCTGTTCCTCCAAACCATGTAATATTATTTGTATCGGAATATATTGCATAAATGGTCATTTCAGGTAATCGCCTAAAAGGCATGTCATACCATTTTGGATTAGAATCAAAATCTTTTAAATATCCTATTGACTGGTAATTGGCTGTATTATTTGATATCCAGAGATTATGGTTATTATCTTCATGAAATATATTACCAGGAAGGTATATGCTCCGGGATGTGTCTTTAATAAAATTATTAGTATTGGCATTATAAGAATAAATACTTTGATTATCAGCAAATAACACTTTCTTATAACACTCAATTATTTTAATATTATTATGATTTGGATCACTTTCGTCCAAATCGTATTTTATAGTTTTTGTAGAGTGGAGATTGTTTGGGTTTCCAAAAACTATGTGATAAACTCCATCAAATTCACCACCTACCCATAATGATCCATCTTTATCTTCAACAATACTTCTTACATATTTATTTACATCAAAAACGATTCCTTTATTTTGCCATTTACCATTTACATAATCCAGTATAACTATCTTTGTTTCTGTTGCAACATAAATTCTTCCTTTGTTTTTTTTCGATACATAAATGTTTATACAGTTCCATAATTTCTCAATTAACCGTGCTTTATTGTTAGTTATTTCATAAATACCAGAGTTAGTACCTGCCAATAAAGTAGATTTGTCTTTATCAGGATATTTGAAGTTAACTAATTTCCAGGTATTTTCAGTCATTCCGAAACATTGGATAAATTGATTATCTTCAAGATAATAAGTACCAGTTAATGTAGCAACATAAAGAGTTCTATTATATTTTAAAATGGATGTAATGGTTCCTTTTAAGCCTTTTAATTCATTATATGTAGAAATGGGATGATTGATTTCAATCATTGAGATGCCATTACCTAAACCAAGCCATAAATTTGATTGATTATCGCAATATGCAGAATAAATTACGTCATCTGTAATACCTGAACCTTTATCAAGTTTTTTTATTAATTTGCCTTCTTTGTTTATTATTACAACTCCTCCCCGTAATGTGCCATAAGCAATCATATTACTGTTTAAGGGAGTACTACAATAAACAAGATTCTTTTTGAGAAATTCATCAGCTTCAGTTCTAAATTTGGAATATCCATTAATAGAATCGTAAAAAATAAGTCCCTGGTTACGGGTCGTAATTAAAATTCTTTCCGGATTGTATTGAATAACAGAATATACTCTGTCGTTTTTAAAACGATCACCACCAGGGAGTAATTCCATATTTTGATCATCATTTAAAAACATAAGACCCTGACCAATACTATGCACAAACAATCTGTTATTTGCCATAAATGCATTTGAGAAAGGTGTTGTTTGGGGTTTCCAAATTTTTACATTCTGGTTATTGGCTAAAAAAATGATGTTATGTGTAAAATAATAAGTCCCGTCAGGAGTACTAAATGTAACCCATACATCCGAAAAATTTCTGTGCGTAGAGTCTATTCGGTTTAAATATGATTTATAAACTAACCGGCCAATACTATCAGCTTCAAGATATCCAATTTCTCCAATTCCCCCTACATAAATTCTGTCATTTTTATCAATTGCTAATGAGCGTACAAGAGATTGATTAGGTAATACAATAAATCTGAAGTCTTCACCATCATATTCCATAACTCCATTACCATTACCAAAATACATAACATTTCGTCTGTCCTGTACTATTGCCCAGTTTTGTTCCGCACCCTTATAATCTTTAGGAGTAAAATTTCTAATAAAAGGGTTTCCTTCTTTTACCTGTGGTTGAGCAAACAGGTTTAATGTTTGTACTAACAATAAAGATATTGAGATGATAAACGGTTTCATTAATACTGTATTTTAAAATTAGAATGAAAGAAGTGTAAATTTTCATCTAATTTATAAATTTTTTATTATACATGACCTAAATAGACTTAAATATTTTGTTTAAATCTATTTTTAAATAAATGATTATTATGAGCTTTTATTGTAGTTTTAAATAGCTTTAAAAGCGTTTTATTTTAGTCGCCTTTATCTAACAATATTCCAGATAAATTTTTATTCGTTTACAGATTAAGTGATTAGCCGTGCCACGATTTACTTATACAGATGACAGTAAATTTTAATTACTTGCTTGCTGAAAGCAGGATTTACAGATTTAAGGGAGTAATGAAATGGTTCTGTTTTCTTTGTAATTGCCTATATCGTTCTTACTTATAAACGACTTATGTTTAGTTTAATTCGTATTTCATTTTAAAATCCTTTTCAGGAAGGAATTTCCAGAATCTTTTTGGTAAAAACTGCATGTGAACCTTCATGTTCTTACGTTCCTTAATATTTATTGTGTCGTAGTAACTTTTCCAGAGTTTCTGAAATAATTTCTCACTTACATGCAAAACATCATCGTTTACCTTTCCGCTTGTAAAATCAACTTTTTGTTTTCCAATTGTAATTTCTCTTACATTTTCAAGATCGTAGTAATATCCAAATTTACGACGAGTATCAAAAATAACCCATTTCTGATCAGCGAATCGATTTCTGAAATGGTTTACTGTAAGGGGAATTACGTTATATTTTGGGTCAAATGATGCATAGTAGATATTATCAACAGTTTTTTGAAATCGCACAAACATCAATATTCTTTGCGCTTCTCTGCCCACCTTCATTTGCATATTGTTAAGTTTTATTACTGAATCTTCGCTGAAATTAACTTCAACATTATAAGGTGTTTCCAGAATTAACTTAATGTAATTGTGTATAACAATTTCTATATCAGACATTTCTGATAAATAAGCCTTAAAAATTCTTTGACAATTCTGCTCGTTTGATTTTTCTTTTACCTTATTCCAGATTGTTTCGAACCTTTCATAATTCGTTGATATATAATGTTTTGTTGCAAATAAATCATCCTGGAAAGCTTTTGTACTTATAATTTTGTCAGGTGTAATATTCGATTCTAAAGCATCGTGTATGGCAGTAATTAAGCCTTCGAAAGTGTGATCGTAAATAAAAATATTCATAATACAATGGTTTAGTTTACAGTAAATAAGCTTAATTGTTTATGTGCGTTGTTACTGGATTTTTTAACAATACTCTTTTCACTTAAAAGAATCTTTCTGACATTCTTGGGTAATAATTCGTTTATGGTATGAGCTTTAAGTTCATTGCAAGTAATAAAGTATTTAGCTCTTTTTAATACAACTCCAATCTTTTTCAAATTTGATAAATTCAGCTTGCTGTAACGTCTTGCTAAAATGATCTTTTTAGCAGACAACACTCCAATACCGGGAACTCTAAGTATAGTTTCGTAGTTTGCTTTGTTAATATCAATAGGAAACATCCACGGATTGCGCAGCGCATAACTCAATTTAGGATCAATTTCTAAATCGAGATCGGGATGTTCATCATTTACAATTTCATCAATCGAATAATTGTAAAATCTAAAAAGCCAGTCGGCCTGATAAAGCCTGTTTTCTCGTTTTAGAGGTGGCTCAATAAGAGCCGGCAACCTTTTGTCATAGCTATTTACAGGTATAAAACCTGAATAATAGACTCTTTTTAGATTTTTAGAATTGTATAAGTCCCCAGCTAAATTTAATATATGTTTATCGCTGTCAGGTGTTGCACCTACAATTAACTGCGTACTCTGTCCGGCTGGTGTAAACCTTGGTGCATGCCTGAATTTTTTTCTTTCTTCCTTATTTTCAATGATTTTACTTTTAATTGTATTCATCGGAGTAAGAATACTTTTAAAATTCTTGTCTGGTGCAAGTATTTTTAAGTTATTTTCAGTTGCTATTTCAATGTTTACGCTTAAACGATCAGCATATAAACCAGCTTGTTGTTGTAAATCATCGCTGGCTCCTGGAATTGATTTTAAATGTATATATCCGTT
Source organism: Bacteroidales bacterium (assembly GCA_030668615.1). GTDB lineage: Bacteria > Bacteroidota > Bacteroidia > Bacteroidales > UBA12077 > UBA12077. Next base: position 18,883 of record DAOUTQ010000011.1, read on the forward strand.
ATAGTTTTGTTTAGTTCTGAGATCTTTAGCAACACGAACCATGCGTTCCATAGTATAATCAGGGTTCTTTATTACACCAGAACTTAAAAAAAGACCTTCGATATAGTTTCTTCTGTAAAATTCTATAGTTAGATCAACTACTTCTTTTACCGTAAATGTAGTGCGCTCAATATCATTACTTTTTCTGTTGGCACAATAGGCACAATCATATATGCAATGATTCGTTAGCATTAGCTTCATAAGAGAAATACAACGTCCATCTTGAGTAAAGCTATGACAGATTCCCCACGGTGAGGCATTTCCTATACCTTTCCCGCTATTAGGTCTATTGCTGCCACTTGATGCACATGACACATCGTATTTTGCAGCTTTTGCAGATATTTTTAGTTTATTTATAGTTTCAGCTTTCATATTAGTTAATATACTAATTGTATTAGCAAATATACTAAATAATTTTACATTTATACTAATTTATTTAGTATAATGTATTATATTTGTAATAAGCTTTTAGCCTTTTGCTATTTGCAAATAGTATTTTTATTATTAGGAATTTTAGATCATTAAATATTTGGAAAGATGGAATTGTACTTGTAAAAAAGATCTACAAACTTGTAGAAGTACTACCAAGTGAAGAGAAATATGGTTTAAAAAGCCAAATATGCAGAGCTGTTGTATCTATTCCTTCTAACATAGCAGAAGGTTGTTCGAGAAATAGTGAAATTGAATTCAAAAGATTTTTAGAAATAGCTATTGGTTCTGCATTTGAATTAGAAACACAATTAATAATATTGTCTGATTTAGAATTTATTACAAAAGAAGACTCAATTCTAATATTAGAATTATTGAACAATGAACAAAGAATGATTAATGGTTTAATTAATAAAATTAACGGCAAATAGCTAAAAGCTAAAAGCAATTAAAAAATATAAAATGGAATATATTGCTCAGAATATTAAGTATTTAAGGAAAGAAAAAGGCTTAACTCAAGAAGAATTAGCTAATAATATTGGTGTAAATCGTGCGATGATAGGTTCTTATGAAGAAAACAGAGCAGTTCCTAAATTATCAGTTTTAAAGGATATGGCTTATTTCTTTAAGATATCCATTGATGATCTAATAAAAATAAGGCTTTGGGAAGAATCAAACCGTGATTCTATGCAGGAATTTGTAAAAGGTGATAATTTAAGGGTTATTAGTACTGTTGTAGATCAAACTGATAAAGAACTTATTACTACAGTTCCAATTCAGGCTTCTGCTGGTTATACCAAAGGTTATGCCGATTCGGATTACGTTGAAGAGCTTCCTCACTTCTCTTTACCTCTTATTGAACTTAGTAAAGAAAGAACCTACAGAGTTTTTCAGATAAAAGGTGATAGTATGGAGCCCATAAAATCAGGTTCTTATATTATTTGTGAATACCTTGCAAATTGGGATGAAATATACGATGGCAAGCCCTATATTTTAATTTCGAAAGATGATGGGATTGTTTATAAACGATTATTTAATAAAATTAATGATTCAGGTGAGATTATATTAAAGTCGGATAACCCTGAATATGAAGCATATTCAATAAAAGCAGAAGAAGTATATGAAGTGTGGAAAGCGCTTGGTTTTATAAGCTTTGAACTGCCTGAACCCGTTGAAATTACTACTCATAAATTACATAGTATGATTCTGGATATGAAAAACGATATAGATAAACTTAAAACTTAGTTTACTCTTCGGTATTTCGCAATCTTTTCTTTTGCGAAACTATCTTTTTTTCTTTAAGTCTTTTTTCTTTGGATGTTCTTGTAGGCTTTGTTTTTACCCGCTTTTTGGGCCTTTGTAATGCTTTTTCAATTAATTCAAAGAACAACTCTATTACATTCTTTTTATTTCGCAATTGTGTTCTTTCTGAATCTGACGTTATTATTAAAATTCCTTCAGAAGATATTCGGTTTTTAAGCTTAGATTCTATTCTTTCTTTTTGATTATCAGACAATAACAAAGAATTGTAAAGATCGAATCGCAACTCAACTTTTGTAGAAACTTTATTAACATTCTGCCCTCCGCTTCCACTACTGCGAGATGCCTTAAACGTTAACTCCTTTAATATCTGATCTTTATTTATCATCAACTAAACTTTTAGTCTATTTTAAATCCATTAATACATGCTAAAATTAACTATAATTGCATTGTAATGAAATATATTATAACCAGAAATAAATTTAAACAATTCTTTCCTGATTCTGTTTTTATGAGTTATAAGTAAAGCAATATAAATTTAATGGTATATTCACTCCCTAAATTGCTTTATTCAATCCAATTGCTTGTGTACAATGAATGAATTTTTAGACTTTTGCAGTGAATTAATTATACAAACATGAAAACAAGATTTATTATGCTATTTATTTTTGTTTTTGCCTTTATTTTCCTAGTTGACATCTATTCTTTTAAAGGAATTAAGTTACTCACTTCCGGGTTTGAATCCACTTTGTTGAAAAATAGTATTCATATTCTTTATTGGGTAATTCCAGTATTAATTATTTCCACATTACTATATTTCAGGACATTACAACCATTTGACAGAGATCCGCGAATATTTAGGAATTTCTTCCTGCTGGCCGGATTTTTCATTTTGTTTTATATTCCAAAGCTTACATTTATTACGTTTCATTTAACCGAAGATATTGTTCATTTAGGAAAGTGGATAATAAGTAAATTTACACAACCTGAAGTAAGTGATTCTGTTTTAGCAACTTCTGGCATTTCGCGAGCAAGATTTCTAACACAATTAGGATTAATATTAGCGGCAATTCCGTTTACTTCAATATTGTACGGAATGACCAAAGGACGCTTTAATTTTAGAATTACAAATGAAAAGCTTTCTTTTTCTAATCTACCCGAAGCTTTTGATGGTTTTAAGGTTATTCAAATATCAGATATTCATATTGGAAGTTTCTTGGGACATGAAAATCAGGTTAAGAAAGCTGTTGAGCTTGTAAATGAACAAAATCCAGACCTAATTTTATTTACAGGAGATCTTGTAAATAATTTTGCAGAGGAATTAAATGGCTGGATTCCAATATTAAGCAATTTAAAGGCTAAATATGGTAAATTTTCTATTTTGGGTAATCATGACTACGGAGATTACTTTGATTGGGCTAATAAGGCTGAAAAAGAACAAAACCTTACTAATTTGAAGCAAGCACACAAAGACCTTGGCTTTAGGCTCCTTTTAAATGAATCTGAAGAAATTGAATTAAACAATTCGAAAATTGGTTTAATTGGTGTTGAAAACTGGGGTTTACCTTCTTTCCCTCAATATGGAAATTTGAAAGTTGCAATGAACGGATCTGATGAATTACCATTCAATATACTTATGTCACATGATCCATCGCATTGGGATGCTGAAGTTATAGAAAAAACTGATATTGATCTAACATTATCGGGACATACACACGGAATGCAGTTTGGGATTGAGATAGGAAATGTAAAATGGAGCCCGGTAAAATATAAATATCCACGTTGGGGAGGTTTATATAAGGAAAACAATCAATACTTATATGTGAATCGTGGATTTGGTTATATTGGCTTTCCTGGACGTGTAGGAATGCCACCTGAGATTACTGTAATCGAATTAAAAAAGACATAAAAAAAGGGCCAAAAGGCCCTTTTTTATTTATTATGAGTAATTAAGATATTTTACATACCTCCATTAAAAAGCTCGTCAAAAAACAAAAAGAAATCTTCAAGATCTGCAGCAAAGTCTTCGAAGAACGGCAATGCAGGCTCAGTTGAACCATCAGTAAATTCAAACACAATCATTTCAGGTTGTGGCTCTGTCCATGAATCGTCCCAAACTAAAATAATACTTGCAGCTCTTGTTCCATCAACAGTAATATAAGCATCAAATTCTGCATTAACTTCAGCAAATAGTGCTTCAAAATCTGTTGATTCAGTTTCTCCCTCCAATATATCCATAATATTTGCAAAGTTTGCATCAACAACCACTTTTACATTTAATAACTGAACATAACCACCAATAGTTAATGGAGGATTGTCCCAGTTAGTAGTTTCAAATGTAGCATCAACACCAGCAGCAAAAATTAATGTTTCTTCGTAATCAATTTCAAAATCAGCACTTGCAGTTGTACCAGTATTATTAAAAGTACCCGTGAAAGTAAATGGATTTAGATATACATTTATTGATAATGCTTCAGGTTCTTCATTTGCATTCCAAGAAGCTGAAAAATCGATATCCACATACTCAATACTACTAATAACAAGATCAGCCTCTAAAGCAGTAGGATAATAATCTGTATATCCGTCATTAGTAATTGCTACTTCACCGTAGTTATAAATAGTTATTGTAGCATCATTAGGTGAATTTCCTTCGGTTGGGAATTCAATTATAATTTGATTGGCAGTACCTGATATTCTATTAAAATAGGTTCCATTATATACATACTTATAGCCTTTATTCTCGTCCCAAGGAAATAATTCACTTGATAAAGCAAGTTTTGTTTTAGTATAATAAGCTGGAGTTAATAGATTCTGCATTGTTATAAGAGCAGAACTGTGCTCAGTTGATTTTGTTGGATTGTCAAAAGGATCAGGCAAACTCATTAATGCTTCCATTGCTGCAATTCCTTCAGCATCTTGTAATTCATCAAGATATCCTGCCATGTCGGTATTAAGCGCTTCAAGAGCAGTCTTTGTTTCAGCAGGTGACAATTTATCATCATCATCATCCTTGTTACAAGAGATAACAAATACTGATAAAAGCATCAGCATCATTGCAATTAATTTTTTCATGTTTTGCATAAGTTTATTAATTTTGGTTAGTAATTTTAGTTTTATTTATTATAATATTTTAAGTTGGTTGTTATTAAGATGCAAATTTAGTAAAAAAGGTTTCGTCAACTTGTATTTTTTTTCTCAAATTATATGAAACTAAACATTTTATACGTTACTTTTTTGATTTTGTTCAACCAAACATCATTATGCAAGTACTATGCAAAAAAAAATGAGCGAAATTTTTATTATTTCACTCATTATAAATTGTTAATTATTAGAGATTTAATTTCCTTGCAGTTTAATGTTTTCCATATTAATAGATTTATAAACTTCCATAACCTCCTCTTTTGTAAGATCCCCTAAAATATTTATACCCATATATTGATTCTCAGAAATTATAGTAACTAATACCTCGCGAATACTATTTTCACTTTCAATAATATAAATGGACACATCATTATCTTCTTGGGCAATTCTGGTAAGAAGATTATAATTGTAATCTTTTATTTTAGTATTAAGAGATTGTTTTAATTCATCCAACCTTAGAGTATTTTCCTTCTCCTCAAACATCATAAATTTAATAAGCTCTACCTTATCTAGAAGTTCTTTTGAATTATATTCCTCATTGTCTGATAATGAAATAACTATTTTAAACAATACCGGAGGAATATGTAAAATACTAAAGCCATTTTCGGCTTCATATTCTTCAAAGATATCTGTTTCTTTATATTTATTTTTATCGGTAATACAAGAGAATTGAAGTCCCAATATAAGGACAATTAAAATTAATATAGTTTTCTTCATGATTTAATTATTTATCGATTCCTTCAAGGTGCTCAAGCCCATTAATGTTCATTGACTTTGACAATTTTGAGATATTTTTCAAATCAATATTACCTTTTATACATATTAAAGCATTTTCATCCTTTCCTCCTGCTATTAGCAAAAGTTCAATTATTTTGCCATCTTTTTCATTAATGAGAAACTTTACATCCTGATCCTTTTCCTTGATTACCATAAGTTCTTTATAATCCTCCATAGGAAGCTTGTCAATTATTTCTTTATAAAAGTTGGCATTTCCATTATAAGATTCATCAGTTGCAAGAATTTTAATTCCCTTTAAATTCTTCATTAACTCATCAAATTCAGGATCATTAGTTTCTACATCAGTAAACATGCTAAACATATAGCTTGTTATATAAACTGAGGTAAAGCCTTCTTGCCCGCTGTACTTATCGAACAGCTCATCTACCGGTGTATTCTGTGAAAAACCGGATAAACCTAAAAGCACTACGGTTAATAATAAAATAATTTTTTTCATGGTTTTATTGTTTAATATATTTATCTGCTACTCTGAATTTACTTACAGGACTTAACTCTTTTAGTCCTTTATTAAAGCTTGACAATTTATATAATTGTTCAGTTCCTTCGCTTACTTTTTGAATTGGTTCTAAATGATCAGTTCCATTGTTTAGCATTGCGGAAACATATAAAAGAGTTTCTTTAGCTTGCTGGTACGCAATTTCAGGATTATCGTATGTATCTGAAAACTGAATATTTTGTTCTTTATTAAAAATTTCATTCTTTAAAAGAAAATAAGAACCTGTTAATATTATTATACTTGCAGCTATTCTCAAAAATAAATACTTTACACTTTTCTTACTCTTCACTTTTTTGCTATCAATATCCTTTAAAGTATCCCATATTTGATCTGAAATATCAGGTACCTCCATGCTTTTAGCATTTTCCTGTGATTGATATAAGAAAATGTCTTTATCTGCAATAAGCTCACTATCTACTACTTCACTATTAAAATACTTGCGGAGAATATTTTCTTCGTCCAGCGTAGAATCGCCACTATAATATTTCTCTAACAGAACTTTTATTCTTTTCAGATCCATGGTTATAATATTTATTTAATAGTTGTTCTCTTATCTTTTTTCTTGCTCTGGATAAACTAACACGAATAGTATTTATATTCATATTAAGTATTTGCGAAATCTCCTCATAATCATATCCTTCAATATCACGCAATTGCATAATTGTTTTTTGAGGCTCATCAAGTTTATTTATAGCATTTTTCGCTCTTTCATATGCAAGTTTTGTTTCTGTTTGTTTTTCCTTATTAAACGATTCTTCTTCGGTTTCTTTTCTTTCAATACCATTTAAAGGTACCGTTTTCTTTAATTTTATTTTATCCAAACAAAGATTACGTGTCATTCTCATTGCTAAAGCTTCTACACTATTGTATTTATCAAGCTTCGTACGCATATTCCACAGTTTAACATATATTTCCTGGACTATATCTTTAGAATCATCCATATCCTGCATAAATCGATTTGCAAATCCAAGCAATTTTCTGTTTAATGGTAATATGTTTTCTTTAAAAACTTCAGCAGTCATTTATCAACAATTCAAGACCATGAAAATTACAAATTAATTTTGAGAAAGGGAGTAAAATACTCCCTTTTATTAATGATTCTCTAATTCGTCGAGATACTCAAATCCTGATATATGTACTGAGTTTGATAAAGAAGCTAATTGTTTTAAATCAATTTTGCCTTTTATGCTTATAACAGCGTTTTCGTCATTGCCGCCAGCGACAAGCATTAGCTCAGCTATTTCCTTTCCTGCATATTTTACATAAAATACCACATCATTATCATGTTCTTTTATCGTCATAAGCTCCACATAAGCTTTTGTATCAACCTGAGATTTCATTTCTTCGAAAAAATTAATATCAGAGCTAACATGGTCTTCCATTGCAATTATCCGGATATTATCAATCATACCTTTCATTTTTTGAAGATCTTCATCGTCATCAATTGCAGCAACAATATCAAATAAAGCACTATTAATTACTATAGTCGTAAATCCTTTTTCACCTTGATATTTACTTATTAAATTATCAACAAAATCCTGTGCATTCATTATAAATGGAAATGCGGCTATAACTAAAACTAAAATTATCTTTTTCATGATTACGTTTTTTAATGTTTTTAATTTATTAATTGTTTATTATGAGCTCAATTCAATAACAAGACGAATCTGGTTTAAAAACATTACAACTATTTCATAAAAAATAATTTTTAAAGGAAATTTCGATATAAATAAATAGAGGCTGTCATCCTCAACTCGATTGAGGATCTCGTAATTAATAGTATGTAAATTTATTAAGAGATTCCCTTTTTCAAGGGAATGACAATATAGAGACTTTTTGGACCGTCTACTGAAACTTTATTTAAAGTATGGTTCTAATTTCTTAATTAACTCATCGGGCGCTTTTCTAGGTCTCCTGCTCTTTTCATCAACAAAGATAAGCATTGTAGATCCTTCATTTAATAATTCTTGTTTTTCATTTAAAACTTCATAATAAAATGTTATTCTAACGCCTGGAATCTCTTTAATTGTTGTTTTTAGTGTAAGTAGATCATCATACATTGCAGCCTTATGATATTTTACATCCAAAGTTTTTACAGGTAAAATAATACCCATTTCTTCTATTTTATTATACGAATATCCAAAATTACGCATCAATTCAGTACGTCCAACCTCATAATATAAAGGATAATTACCATAATATACATAACCCATTTTATCAGTTTCTCCGTAACGAACTCTTATTTTTGTCTCAAATGTGAACATAATCATTTAATATTTTAAGATCCATATTCAATAATTAGAAAATCATTTACAATTATACAGAGATTTTTTTTTAATCAATAAGAAACTATTTCATTTATGATTTTTATGACCTTTTTCAATAGTTTACAAGGATTTTATAGTCATGTGAATTTTAATATTAGTATTCATATTTTGGTATATAAAAAATTAATCTAATATTTTTTTTTGAATTCTTTTGATTTAAAGAAAAAGGTTTTACTTTTGCAATCCGATTGACTCAATAGCTCAGCTGGTAGAGCACATCCCTTTTAAGGATGGGGTCCAGGGTTCGAGCCCCTGTTGGGTCACAAAAGAGAAGCAAATAACGCTTCTCTTTTTTATTTTTAACTCTCTGCAATACAACGCATTATAAAGAGTAGTTAAATAACTTTATTTAAGTAAAAAATATTTAAATTATTTTCGATAAATATTTGCATTTAAATTATAAGATATTACATTTGCAGTCGCAAAATGATTGACTCAATAGCTCAGCTGGTAGAGCACATCCCTTTTAAGGATGGGGTCCAGGGTTCGAGCCCCTGTTGGGTCACAAAAAAAGAGAAGCTTTAGCTTCTCTTTTTTGCTTTATAGATATTGTATATTATCTATTCTTTAATAAAGTCTTATTTATTTGCTTAACAAAACCAGGACCTTCATATATAAAACCTGTGTATACCTGTATTAAAGAAGCTCCCGCATTAAGCTTGTCTATTGCATCCTGAACCGTCATTATTCCTCCCACACCTATGATTGGGATTGTTCCATTCGATTTATCAGTTAAATATTTAATAATTTCAGTAGATCTTTTTGTTAAAGGCTTTCCACTTAAGCCTCCATTTGCAATTTCTTCAATACGTTTAGTATCAGTTATTAAGTTTTCTCTTGAAACTGTTGTGTTTGTAGCTACAACACCATCAATACCTGTTATTTTAAATGTTTCAATAACATCATCGAGTTGATCATTTGTTAAATCTGGTGATATTTTTAGTAAAATCGGCTTATGCAATGACTTCTCAGCTCCTATTGCTGTTAGTTTATTTAATATATTGATGGTTGAATCTTTATCCTGCAATTTTCTTAAATCCTTAATATTCGGGCAACTCAGGTTTACAACAAAGTAATCGGCATGGTCATAAAGCTTTTCAAAACATATTACGTAATCATTTAAGGCTTCATTGTTTGCAGTAGCTGTATTTTTACCAATGTTACCACCAATAATTACTTTATGTTCTTCATTTTTAAGCTTCTCAACTGCAAAATCGACTCCTTTATTATTAAATCCCATTCGATTTATTAAACCTGAGTCTTTTGGTATTCTGAAAGATCTTGGTTTAGGATTACCATGCTGAGCTACAGGCGTAACAGTACCTATTTCAATAAAAGAAAACCCAAAATTAGAAAACTGATTATAAACCTCGGCATTTTTATCAAATCCGGCAGCAAATCCCACAGGATTATCAAATTTAAGCCCAATAAAATTTGTTTTTAAGCGTTCATCTTTAACAAGATACATTTTTCTTACCAATAACGCGATTCCAGGGATTTTAAACCCTATTTTAAGGATATTTACTATTAATGCATGTATACTTTCGGGTTGTAAAAGGAATAAAAGAGGGCGGATAATAGACTTATACATCGTTTTTTTGCAAAGATAATACGTTTATGCAAATTTACTCAGGAATAAATTCTTTAAATGTTCCATTTTCATAAAAAATAAGAACTTTCTCAATTATCTTTTTTTCAGTATCAGAATTTAGAGTTTTAGCTGAAATTTCTTTTTCTTCTTTAGTTTCTTTTAATTCTGTATTAGTATTTACAGAATTTTGAATATGCAATTCTGGGGAAGTTAACACATTTTCGATTATTTTCTCATCAGTTTTAAATAATGAAGGTTGGTTAACAAACATATTACCTTTACCTGTAATAAGCCACTGGGCGTTCATATCAGGGTAGGATAGCAACATTTTCTCTATAAAATCATAGCTTGGCTTATTTCTTCCTGATAATATATGAGATATGCTGGAACGCTGAACACCAATAACATCCGCAAATTTTGTTGATGTTAGGTTGTTTTCTTTAAGGAACTGAATTATTCGGTCTTTCATAATGTAAACAGTTAATATTACAAATGTAATTATAATATTGTTTACAAGTGTAATTATTAATGCCAATTTAGTAGTTTACATATGTAACATAAGGGCATTTGCTTTTTGAAGTTTATTTTAAGATAAGCCTAAAGTTTACCCTATTTTATCATATATGCATATTAATAAGTATAAACTTGATTAAAATCAATGTAGCACCTCTATTTAATAGGACTAATACAATGCTTATATCCATATATAATGCTACAACTTAAATGTTTTTGAAGGATTTATAGCTTGATTTAGTACAATTATTGCTTAAGTAAACTATTTCTTTAACAAAAAAGTCATAACAAACAGAAATAGAGCATAATAAGTTGTAAATAGAGTTTGATTTTATATAAAAAAGAATAAATTGTTATAATATTACTAAATTATTACTTTAATTACGCCTTATAAGTAATTGATTATATGAATACAATAATGTTTTCGATCAGGTAATCGGTTACAATCTGTAAGTGTATCCAAATGTAATCTTAATTAGTGTCAATTTGTGGTTACAATTGTAATTAATTGTATTGATTTGCTATATTACATTTGTAACCTATCTGAATATTCACTTTTGTAATATTGATTTTTCAATAGTGTTACATAATTATCTAAATTCAAATATCTATTTGGAATACCAATACTCCTATTTCTATCTTAGTTTTTAACCTTCTGAGAATTGAATATTTGAAATCAGTTTTAGTATATGTATGAAATATCAAATTCATACTAAACATGTTTTTTCCGTATTTTAACTTCAGAATTAAACTTAACTCCTATTTTGGAAGAGATACTATGCATAAGAAAGAGTTGCAAGTTCAAAGTTATGAAAGTATTTTACAAAATAATTTTCCTTACTATGTATATGTTATCAACAGTAACTTTTAAGTCAGGTTTTTAATTAAATCAATATTCTTGTTTGTAATACTTTTTATTCTTTTAAAAAATTCCGTAATTTAAATATCTTTATTAACTATTATACAAGCAAATTCAATATGAATAATACAATTTCAAAATCGAATAAGTATGATAAACAGCAATCTTCATTAAAAAGAAGAAAACGTCCTTCTATTCTATTTGGAATAATTATAGCAATTATTATAGGCACAATCGTTGGTGGTTGGTTCCCTGATTTTGCTGTTCGATTTAATATATTAGGTGAAGTTTTTCTCAATTCATTAATGATGATTGTAGTTCCGATTGTAATGTTATCTTTAATTATTGGAATTACACACTTAGGTGATATTAGCAAACTGGGATCAATAGGTGGTAAAACGGTTATTTATTATCTGGTAACAACAAGTATAGCTGTATTAATCGGAATTTTTATGGTTAATATTATTAAACCAGGTATAGGAATAAGTCCTGGCGAAACTCACATTGATTTTAGTTATATTGTAAAAGGAGAAAATAATCGAACAGTATATTTAACAGATGAAAGATTTGATAAAAATCAATATACAGATCAATATGTTTTAATACTTGTGGATCAGGAAGTAAAGGGTGTTATAGAATCTTTTTCAGAGAATAAAGTTACAGTGAAACTTTGGGAGAATTTAAAGACCGAGGAGTTATATTATGTTACTGCCGAAGATGGAACACAATTACCTTTTTATCGTATCAATGGCCAATTAGTTTCGGCAGAACCACAATTAAAATCAACAGGAATCGGTGTTGAAATAAGTTCATTTATTAAAGGTGATCTTAATGGTAAAGATGTAAGAAATATTGGGAATACCCTGAATGAGCTTCTAATAGGAAATAAAGAAACTGACAAACAGGGATTAATTCCGTCAAATATATTTTCCGCAATGGTGCATATGGATATTCTTCCATTAATATTTTTTGCATTATTACTGGGAGTTGCACTTTCGTTGTTAGGAGAAAAAGCAGTTCCTACAATTAATGTTTTATCTATATTAAATGATGCAATAATGAAAATTGTCCACTGGATTATTGTTATTTCTCCATTTGGTATTTTTGGTTTAATTGCTGCTCGTATTGGATTGGCAGGTGGTTTCAAAGGATTTGTCCCTGAATTGATATCTCTTGGAAAGTATAGCATAACAGTTATGATTGGTTTGATTATACACGGCTTAATAGTACTTCCACTTATTCTTAAAATATTTGGCAAAACAAATCCAGGGAAATATGCCAAAGGAGTCGCTACTGCCCTACTTAATGCCTTTTCAACAGCCTCCAGTACAGCTACTTTACCTTTAACATTAAAAGGTGTTGTTGAAGAAAATAAAGTATCTGATAAAACTGCAAGTTTTGTTCTACCTCTTGGTGCAACAGTAAATATGGATGGAACAGCATTATATGAAGCTGTCGCTGTAATATTTATAGCACAAATCTACGGAATTCATCTCCCCCCTGTATCAATGGGAATTATATTTCTAACTGCAACACTTGCTGCAATTGGTGCCGCAGGAATTCCACAAGCTGGTTTGGTAACCATGGTTATTGTAATGAAAGCAGTTAATTTACCTCTTGAAGGAATCGGACTTATTTTATCAATTGATTGGATATTAGACAGATTCAGAACAGCCATAAATGTTTGGGGTGATAGCATTGGAGCAGCTGTAATAGATACTATGGAATCGAAAAAGGAGATAGCTAAATCAGAAGGAGAAATACTCAAAGTATAAAAAAAGGGAGATTCAAAATTAAATCTCCCTTTGCATTAGTAATTTCTACTAATGTATATAGTAATTGTATCTTAATACCTGACCTGAACCTGAAATATATGAATCAATTTCAGGGTTACCGGAGTAATAAACGTTACCAGAACCTGAAATATCAACTTCAAGATAATCATTAACATACGTATATATATTGCCTGACCCGGAAATATTTGAATAACAAGCAGTTTGATATAATCCTAAACATTGAATATTACCCGATCCCGGAATATAAAATTCGGTTCTGTCAGCTTCTCCTGATATGATAATATCGCCTGAACCAGGAATATCTCCAATAACATCTTTTGCTACAACTTTAGAAAATTCAATTCTACCTGAGCCAGTAATTTCAGCACTTAAGAAATCAGTAGTTAAACTATCACATACAATAATACCAGAACCGGTAAGCTTCACTCCTTCTAAATTTGGAGTGGTTAAAAATATTTTTATGGGTTGATTATTGTCTAGTTGATAATCATCTTTAACCTCTGCGTAAAATTTCTGACCACGAACAGTAGTCATTATAAATGGAAATAAATTCTCTTCTGCCTGCACAATAAGCGATGTAGAATCAGCAATTGTTATTTTTACATCGAAGTTTCCGGTTGAAACAACTTCATTAAATTCAGAAATATCGCGTATTTTATACACAACATTGTTATTTCCTTCTATTCTATCCTCAAATAGTTCATCACACGAGATTATTGTTAACGTTAATAACATATATATCCCCATTCTAAGTATTTTCCTTGTTATCATAGTTTTAAATTTTACAGTATAATAACTAATCAAAAAAAACAAATTCAATTTCTATGCCAAATAATTTGTTTAGTTAGGACATACTTAAAAGATTTATTAGTTTTATAATAAAATAATATAAAAGATTATGAGAATTCTTGGAAATATTTTATGGTTATTACTTGGAGGAATAATTACTGCACTTGAATATTTTATAAGCAGTATCATTTTAATGATCACAATAATAGGCATTCCCTTTGGAATACAAACACTTAAGCTAGGAGTTCTTGCATTGTGGCCATTCGGAAAAACAACCGTTCAAAGCGACCGTTCAAGTGGTTGTTTATATATTATATTTAATATTATTTGGATTTTTATTGGAGGTATCTGGATAGCACTTTCACACCTTGTTTTTGGACTTATTCTTTATATTACCATAATTGGCATTCCTTTTGGTAATCAACACTTTAAATTAGCCGGATTAGCCCTTACTCCTTTTGGTCGTGATATAATTGATAAAAAGTAATTACTAGTTTTTAGACATCGCAAACAAAGCATCTAAAGAATAAAAACAAAAGAATTAACTTATTCAGACAAGTTAGTCGAGTAGTATACAATAACTTATTGGAATGTAATTTTAAATACTAATTTCGCAATAAGAATTTTCTTATCATTTTAGCAATAGTTTATACACTGTTTATATAAAAGTTATTAAATTTGAACAGCTTTAAAAACAGGTAATATGCAAACAAATAATTTCAAAATTAAACACATAATCATTATTATTTTTGCAAGTGTATTAATAAATATTTATAGTTGCGAAAAAGAAAAATCTCCTAGTTGCACAATAGTTCATCCACAAAATGGACAAGAATTTGGACAAGGAGATACAATAAATATTTCTGTTGAAGCAAATGATCCTGACGGCAGTATTGCTGAAGTAAAATTCTACAGAGATGGAATTGGAAAACTTCCGTTATATAGTCCTCCATATAATTATAATTTTTTGATAACACTCGATGAAATAGATATTCATACCATTATAATTAGCGCCACTGCAAAAGATGATCAGGGCAATTCATCTTCAGATGAAATATCTATATATATTAATGGTGGTGGAGAAACTGGTACAGTAACCGACTTCGATGGCAATACATACCACACCATTAAAATTGGTAAACAATGGTGGATGGCGGAAAATATTAAATCTACACATTATAACGATGGAACAGAAATTCAGTTGGTAGAAAGTAGTTCTTCTTGGGGAAATTTGGAAGTTACTGATAAAGCCATGTGTTATACACCTAATTCAGGCTCTATAGTTTCTGCATTATATACTTGGGCGGCTGCAGTAAACGATACAATTGGAAGTACTTCAAGTCCAAGTAATGTGCAGGGTGTTTGCCCTGATGGTTGGCATTTACCCAGTGACGATGAATGGAAACAACTTGAGATATATTTGGGAATGCCTGAGGCCGATGCAAATGATGAAGGTAAGAAAAGAGGTACCTACGAAGGAAGTAAACTAGCAGGAAATTCCGAAATTTGGCAAAATGGAGAATTAAAACAGAATATTCTTTTTGATAAATCTGACTTTGAAGCTATTCCAGGAGGTCAACGGTATGAAGAAGGTGATTACTATTATCTTTATGGTGGGATTTTACCAGTCAATACTAGTTGGGGATATGTAGCTAGCTTTTGGAGCGCTACAGATCGGCATCCTTCTTATTCATGGATACGTTCATTATCTTATGAAAGTACTAAAATTAGGAGATTTGAAAATATAAAAACTTGTGGTTGTTCTGTTCGGTGTATTAGAGATGAATAAAGGAAATTATATTTACAGAAAAGAGCAAGTTTTTTACTTTGCTCTTTTTTTATTGTTTCGACTATAGTTCTTTTTTAGGATAATCAGTGATATGTCTGATATCGTGATACAAAGGTTTTAACTGCTTATACATTCGTTTGTACACTTTATTATATAGCTTTTTATAAATATCTCGATTTTCTGTTTTTGGTAAATATACCTCACCTACTCTACACATATTATTAATAGCAGTCTGAAAATCAGGATATAAATCTAAACCAACAACACAATTTATTGCAGCACCAAGAGCTGAAGTTTCGTACGTATGAGGTTTTTCAACAGGCATATCGAAAATATCAGCTGTCATTTGCATTGCATTTTTACTTTGCGAACCACCGCCAGAAACACGCAGTTTCTCAATCTTTACACCTGTCCGTTTTTGAGTACGCTCTGCTCCTTCTTTTAATGCATACGTTAATCCTTCCAGTATAGAACGGTACAAATGTGCTCTGGTGTGAACATCCCCAAATCCTATTACAGCTCCTTTTGCTTCATGTCCTGGGATCTTTACTCCAGGCGACCAGTATGGTTGCAAGGTAAGTCCCATAGAACCCGGAGGAATATCTTTAATCATCTCATCAAATAATTCCTCAGGCGTTTTACCTGTTTTTTTCGCAAGTTCTACTTCTTTATGCCCAAATTCCTTTTTAAACCAGTTTATCATCCAGTATCCACGGTAAATCATAACTTCCGTGTTAAAATGATCGGGAATAGCACTTGGATATGAAGGAAAAAACTTTATAACTTCAATATACTTTTTATTTACAGTTTCAACTGTGGCTGTAGTTCCATAGCTCAGGCACGCTATCTCTGGAGAAATGCATCCTGAACCTAAGACTTCGCAGGCTTTATCTGCAGCTGAGGCAATTACAGGCAATCCGGCTGGCAAACCAGTTTGTTCGGCTGCTTTTACAGTAATTTCTCCTAATTTTTCTGAAGGTTTTACCAAATCAACCAATTTATCTCGCTCTATTGGAAAGAGTTTAAAATTTAATTCAGATCGTTTCGACCATTTTTGTTTTTTGTAATTAAATGGCATATAACCAACCGTGCTTCCAGTTGAATCAATAAATTCACCTACCAAGCGGTGATTAAAAAAGGCTGAAAGAAAAACATATTTATATGTTTTTTTCCATATTTCAGGTTGATTCTGTCGAATCCAGTTTGATTCTCCATCTTTTATAGCATGAACTAATGACTCATGCATATTAATTACCTGTAAACCTTTTTTCAAAAATCCGTTTGGCCATTTTTCAACTTTTGCTTTTCTCTGATCAAGCCAGACAATTGCAGGACGTAATGATTTACCCTCTTTATCAAGATTTACTACTGTACCACGCTGTGTTGTAACTGATAAACCCTTAATTTGAGAAACAGGTATAGATGTATTTTTTAATAAACGCTGTGTAGTGGTGCATAAAATATTCCATAGATATTCTGGATCTTGCTCTGCATATCCTGGTTGTTCAGAATAATATGGTTCAATTTCTGTTCGTTCAATTTCACAGATATTACCTTGCAAATCAATAATTACAGCACGAATTGACTGTGTTCCTGCATCAATTACGAATACATAATGTTTTTCTTCCTTTTCCATTATTTCTATATTCACACTTCGACAAGCCTGCCTGACGGCAGTCAGGCTCATGTAACAATAAACTGTAAAAAGTAGTCATCCTGAGCCTGTCGAAGGATGAACAACTATTAAATTTCTAAATTTATGGTTTTAATCCCAATGTATTTCCAGGATTCATAATTCCGTTCGGATCTAAATGATCTTTAACAGCTTGCATTAAATTTAAACTTTCTTTTCCTAATTCATTTTCCATCCATGGAGCTAAAGATCTTCCAACTCCATGATGATGCGATAATGAACCATTATTTGCTTGAATGGTTTCAATAATACCTTTATGATATTCAGTATATTCATTAAGTTCATCGCCTTTTTTCATAGGGCTTAAGAATGTAAAATACAGATTTGCTCCGTTCTGATAAACATGTGATATATGAACCATTACAACTGTTTTTTTACGACTTTTTAAGTATCTTCTTACTTCTGTCCACAATGGAATAAGATTATCCCACATTACGGCAGTTTCCAAAGTATCAGTCATTATTCCTAAATCCATTAAAGGATCTCTTAAATATGCACTTGAATATCTTTGTTCAAGCCACTTTTTTGTTGGTTTTGCACCAAGTGAAAAAGCCTTATTTTTCTTAGCAATTTTCTTAATCGAAGTTATAACCTGATTTGTATATGATTTACTCCCTTCAACAGCAACAAACATTAAACAACGATCACCGGATTTATAGCCTAAAGTATTTAGAAACTTATCAGCAAAAGTACCATCGAAATTCTTAGTTTTAAATGCAATTTCCGATTCTTCAGGGTCAGAAATTCTAAATAAGTGTGGTACGCCTACACCACTTTGCATTACATTGCGCATAGCCTCAATTGCTGATTCAAAATTCTTAAATATAAATGAAGCATGCTTTGTATTATCCGGTAAGAATTTTTGGATTTTCATTGTAACTTCACTAATAACACCCAATGTTCCTTCAGAACCTATAAATGTTTGATATAAATCCCATCCCTGTGCACTTGCCGGATATGTTTTTGTATTTATTATTCCTGTTGGAGTAACAACTTTCAATGATAAAACCATATGCTCAATTTTACCATATCCAGTAGATGCCTGCCCTGCTCCTTTGGCAGCTACCCAACCACCAACTGTTGAATATTCAAAGGATTGAGGGAAATGCCCACAAGAATAACCTGTTCCATAATTATTCAGGTAACTTTCAAATGCCGGACCAAACATTCCTGATTGAACTGTAACTGTTGAATTTACTTCGTTTACTTCAATAACTTTATTGATGTGTTTTGTTAAATCAAGACTTATTCCTCCTTTGGGTGTTTCAACTCCACGTGATACTGATGATTGTCCGCCAAATGGTGTAATTGCAATATTATTCTTATTGCAGATATCAACTATTTTAATTATTTCATCTTCGGTACGAGGATAAATAACTGCATCAGGAGGCGTTGGAACAACTCCCATTCTTAACTTTAATAAGTCGGCATAATATTTACCATATGCGTGTATAACTCTATAATAATCATCTATTTGGAT